>CBFGPU010000023.1:0-11102 GCA_965650715.1 uncultured Haloferula sp.
GTGAGCCTGCTGGCCAGGCCGCTCGGGATGCGCCGCGAGGAACTCCGGAAGATTCTCGTCGACGGGATCGGCGGCAAAAAGAAGGGGGAGTTCCCGATCATCAAGAACCTGCCGGACGACGTCGCGCGGCTGATTCAGGAGACGATCGACGACAACTGGATCGAGGGGATTTTCCTGCGCCACAGCTACCGCCGTTGGTACACCTCGGAAAACATGGCGACGCACATCGTCGGCTACACCGGCGAGATCGAGGAGAAGGGGCCCACCGGTCGCCCGTCCTACCGTCAGATCGGGAAGTTCGGGATCGAGGCGTCCTTGGAAGAATATCTTGCCGGCCGCGACGGTTGCCGGACCGAGCGCCGCGACCCGTATGGCATGCGGATTCCCGGCGAATCACAGTCGGTCAACCCGCCGCGCCCCGGGCTCAACGTACAGCTCACGCTCGACATGGGCATCCAGGCGATCGTCGAGGAAGAACTCGATGCGGGCCTCGCCCAGTTCCGCAGCGAGCGCGGTTGTGCGGTCGTGATGGATCCGGAGACGGGCGAGATCCTCGGCATGGCGAGCCGGCCGCACTTCAATCTCAACCGCCTCGACAACCTCGACGTGGCCGGATCGAACTTCGCGCTGCAGGCAATCTACGAGCCGGGTAGTACGATCAAGATCGTGGCTGCAGGAGCGGCGCTGAACGAGAAGCTGGTCTCCCCGCAGACCTCGGTCTTCTGCCACAACGGCTATTACAAGCAGGGCTCGGTGCTGGTCGAGGACCGCGACCACCCCTACGGCTACCTGACGGTCGAGGGCATCCTGCAGAAATCGAGCAACATCGGCTCCTACAAGCTCGCCCAGCAGCTTGGAATGACCCGCTTCTATGACTACATGAGCAAGTGGGGCTACGGCCACAAGACCGGCATCCAGCTCAGCGGCGAGAGCCGCGGGGTGGTCCGTAATACCGGCAATCCCACCGACTTCTCCCGCGCCGCCTACGGCTACGCGCTGGCAGTCACGCCGTTGCAAGTGGCCTGCGCCTACAGCGTGGTGGCGGGCGACGGCAAGCTGCGCAAGCCGAGGATCGTGCGTTCGATCATCGCGAACGACGGCACGGTGGTGCAGAAGTACGAGCCCGAAACGGTGCACACCGTCCTCCGCCCTGAAACGGCGAAGGCGATGCGCAAGGCGCTGGAGAAGGTCACGAACGAAGGCGGCACCGCCAAGCTCGCGCGGGTGGCCGGCTACCTCGTCTGCGGCAAGACCGGCACCGCCCGGCGGATCAAGGACGGGAAGTACCAGATGCACAACTACGTCGCTTCCTTCGCCGGGATGCTGCCTGCGGAGGATCCCGCCTTCGTGTGCGTGGTGGTGATCGACGACCCGAAGGTGGAGGGCAAACTTCCTTACGGCGGGACCGTGGCCGCCCCGATCTTTGCGAATATCGGCCGCCGCGTGGCGGCCCACATGAATCTCACGCCCACCGAACCGGTGAGCGAAGGGAAAGACAAGCTTGCCGGAACCCAAGACCAGTGATTTTACGCGACCTCATCGCCTTACTTGACCGCCCGCTTGCCACGGGTCCGCTCGACGTCGAGATCAACGCCGTCACCTCCGATTCTCGGATGGCGGGACCGGGCATCGTGTTCGTCGCCGTGCGCGGCGAGAGCCGCGACGGGCGGATGTTCATCCCTATGGCTCTGGAGAAAGGTGCCGCCGCGATCATTGCCGATACCGCTGCGGAAACGGGTCACCCCGAGAACGTTCCCTACATCCACGTCAGCGATACCCGGCATGCGCTTGCGGTGGCGGCCTGCGCCTTGAGCGGCGAGCCCTCGAAGAAGCTCAAGCTGGTCGGCGTGACCGGCACGAACGGCAAGACGACCACGGCTTTCCTCGTGCATCACCTGATGAAGCGGACGTGGCACCGGGCGGGTTTGCTCGGCACCGTGCTGGTCGATGACGGCGAGGGGTCCGAGCCCGCGAATTTCACCACGCCCGGTCCGGTAGAACTCAACACCATCCTCGCGAGGATGGTGGACCACGGCTGCCGCGGGGCCGCGATGGAAGTCTCCTCGCACGGGATCGACCAGTTGCGCATCCACGGCATCGCCTTCGATGCGGCGATCTTCAGCAATCTCACGCAGGATCACCTGGACTACCACGGCACGCTGGAAGCGTATGCGGCGACGAAGTTCTCGTGGTTCGAATCGCTGGCCGCCGAGCCGCTCGGCAAGAAGCCGGTGGCGGTGATCAACACGGACGACGGCCACGGTGAGAAGCTGGTCGCGTTGCTCGGCGAGAAGCTGCCGCTGATCCGCTACGGCTTCAACGTGCACTGCGATTTCCGCGCGAACAACTTCAAGCAGAGCGCCCGCGGCATGGAGTTCGAGCTGACAGCGAAGGGAAAGTCCTACCTGGTGCGCTCGCCGCTGATCGGCCGCTTCAATGTTTACAACACACTTGCCGCGCTTGCCGCCGCCAGCGCCGTGAAAATCCCGCTGCGCGAAGCGGTGGCCGCCATGGCGGATGCCCCGCAGGTGCCCGGGCGCATGGAACACTGCGGCACCCGCGACGGTGTGAGCGTCTTCGTGGACTATGCCCACACGCCGGATGCACTGGAGAACGCCTGCCGCACGCTGAAGGAACTCAACCCAGAGCGCCTCATTACCGTTTTCGGTTGCGGCGGCGACCGTGACAAGGGCAAGCGCCCGCTGATGGGCAAGGCCGCGGCGACCTATAGCGACGCCTGCATCGTCACCTCCGACAACCCCCGCAGCGAAGACCCCGAGGAGATCATCCGTCAGATCGAGGCCGGCATGGGTGGAAGCCGTTACCGTCCGGTCGTCGATCGGGCCGAAGCGATCCGCATCGCGATCCATGCCGCGAGCAAGGGCGATATCATCCTGATCGCGGGCAAGGGCCACGAACCCTACCAGCAATTCGCCGACCGCACCATCGACTTCGACGACCGCCGCGAAGCCCGCCGCGCCTTGGCCGAGCGCCCGGAAGAACCGCCTCGCAAACGATGATTCCCATCGACGCCAGCACCCTTGCCCGTCACGCCGGAGGCGAACTCGTCGCCGGGCGCGGGAACGTGCTTGCGACCGCGGTCTCGACCGACACCCGGACGATTCCCGCCGGCTCCGCCTTTTTCGCCCTGCGTGGCGAGCGTTTCGATGCGAACGACTTCTCCCGCAAAGCCATCGATGCGGGTGCTTCCGTCGTGGTGGTCGAGCGCTGGGAAGGGGATGCGCCGGAGGATGCCGCCGTCGTCCTCGTGGCCGACAGCCTCACCGCCCTGCAGCGTTTCGCCGCATGGTATCGCCGCCAACTGGAGATTCCGGTGATCGGCATCACCGGCTCGAACGGCAAGACGAGCACGAAGGACTTCACCGCCGCCGTGCTGGGCCGGGCCTTCGAGGTCTGCGCGACGCGAGGCAACCTGAACAACCACATCGGCGTGCCCCTCAGCGTGTTGTCGCTGGAGGCGAGCCACACCGCCGCGGTCTTCGAGATGGGGATGAATCATCCCGGAGAGATCGCGCCCTTGTGCGAGATCGCACGCCCCCGGATCGGCATCATCACGAACATCGGCACCGCCCACATCGAGTACATGGGCAGCCGCGAGTCGATCGCGGAGGAGAAGGGTTCGCTTGCCCGTTGCCTGCCGGAGGACGGCGCGCTCTTCATTCCCGCGGGCTGCGACTTCCACGACTACTTCAAACGTCGTACCAAGGCGCGCGTGATTGCGGTTGGAAACGGACGCGGGGTGATCCGCGCCGAGGACTTGTACCAGGAAGACGGGCGCAGCCGCTTCACGCTGGTGATCGAAGGCCAGCCCGCCGCGAAGGTGGACCTGCCGGTGACCGGCAAGCACATGGTCACGAATGCCTTGCTTGCGGCCGGGACCGGATGGTTCCTGGGGATGTCGCCGGAAGAGATTGCCGCGGGCCTGTCGTCCACCGTGCTCACGAGCGGCCGGCTGCGGCGCTTCGTTTCGGGCGGCATCACGATCTTCGACGACACCTACAATGCCAATCCGGAGTCGATGGCCGCGGCGATCGACACGCTGGCGGACACTCCTTTGAGCGGGTCGAGCGGCCGGCGAATCGCCGTGCTGGGCCGCATGGGCGAGCTCGGCCCCCACGCGCCGGAGGCTCACTTGCGTGTCGGCCGCCTTGCCGCCGAGCGCGGCCTGCAGGTGGTCGCCGTCGGCGAGGGCTCGCAGGGCATCGCGGAAGGCGCGGGCAGCGCGGAACATTTTCCCGATGGTGAAGCCGCCGCCGCATGGCTCGCGGGCCACGCCAAGCCCGGCGACGTCGTTCTTTTCAAAGCCAGCCGTAGCGCGGCGATCGAGCGCGTGATGAACCAGGCATTCCCCTCCCGAGACTAATTTCATGCTCTACGCGATCTACGAATGGTGGAAGGCGGCTCTCGATGCCGAAATTGCGCGAGGCGTAAAGGAATGGGCGCACACCTTCTCGTTCCTGAATCTCCTTGGTTACATCACCTTCCGCGCCGCGGTGGGCTGCCTGCTTGCCTTCGTGGTCAGCATCATCGCCGGGCCGCGCGTGATCCGCCGCCTGATCTCGCTGAAGGTCGGCCAGCCGATCCGCACCGCGGATGAAGTTCACAAGCTTGCCGAGCTTCACGGCGGCAAGGTCGGCACGCCGACGATGGGCGGGGTGCTGATCCTCGGCTCCGTGCTGATCGCGGTCTTCGTCTGCGCGCGTCCGCTCAATCCCTTTGTCGCGGTCTGCTCCTGCACCATGGCGGCGCTCGGCCTGCTGGGCTTCTGCGACGACTACAAGAAGGTGAAGCAGAAGAAATCGGACGGCGTGAGCGCGCGCACCAAGCTCTTCTGGCAGCTCGTGGTGGCGGTGGTGGCGGCCAGTTTCATCTTCTTCAAGAAGGAGATTTCCGGCTTCGGCGCGACCCCCGAGGAGCTGCAGAAGGGGATCGCGGGTTTCCGCCTCGGCGAGAATCCCATTGGCATCGGTCAGGTCTGTTTCCCCTTGTTCAAGGAGGGGCTTCCCGATCTCGGCATCCTGATCATCCCTTTCTTCGCCGCGGTGATCATCGGCTGCTCGAATGCCGTGAACCTGACCGACGGGCTGGACGGGCTGGCGACCGGCTGCACCATCACGGTCGCGCTGGCGTACGGCATCCTCGCTTACCTTGCCGGACACTTCTACATGGCCACCGACTACCTTGTGATCCCCTACAACCGCTATGTCGGGGAGTTGGCGGTGCTGCTGCTCTCGCTGGCGGGGGCGGGCTTCGGCTTCCTGTGGTTCAACTGCCATCCCGCGAAGGTCTTCATGGGTGATACCGGCTCGCTCGCGATCGGTGGCGCGCTCGGCACCGCGGCCATCTGCGTGAAGCAGGAGTTGCTACTGGTCATCATCGGCGGCGTTTTCGTGATGGAGGCGATGTCGGTGATGCTGCAGGTGGGCAGCTTCAAGCTCCGCAAGAAGCGCATCTTCGCGATGGCGCCGATCCACCACCATTTCGAACTCCGCGGCTGGCACGAGAGCCAGGTGATCATCCGCTTCTGGATCATGTCCATCATGCTCGCGTTGTTCGGCCTCGCCCTTCTCAAGATCGTCTGATGTCCCTCAAAGGAAAAGCCGTTGTCATCCTGGGTGCCGGCCGTAGCGGCCGTGCCGCCGCGGCGCTCGCCCTGCGCGAGGGCGCTACCGTGCGCGTCCACGACGCGGCCCCTTCAATCGATGGCATGCCGCAAGGCGTCGGCCTCTGTCCCGCAGTGACCGAGGAGACGGGGCATGCGACCACATGCGACCTGCTGGTCGTGAGTCCGGGCATCGACACCTTCGGTCCGCTCGTGGCCGCCTACTCGGAATCCGCCGGCGAGATGATCGGCGAAACCGAATTCGCCGCCCGCTACTATACCGGTCGTACCGTCGGCATCACCGGCACGAACGGCAAGACGACGACCACCGAACTGGTGGACCGTATCCTGCGCGCCGGAGGCTACGATTCCATGCCCTGCGGCAACTACGGCACGCCGCTGAGCGAGGTGGTGCTGCGCGAGCCCGTGCCCACGGCGGTCGCGCTGGAACTCAGCTCCTTCCAGCTCGAAACGATCCGCACGCTGCGTCCGGAAGTCTCGATCTGGCTCAACTTCGCGCCCGATCACATGGACCGCTACCCGACGGTGCAGTCCTACTTCGACGCGAAGTTCCGGATCTTCGAAAACCAGACGGAGGCCGACACCGCGATCATCCGCAGCGGCGAGAATCTCCCGCCGATCAAGCCGAAGGTGGTCACCTTCTCGACCGAGGATGCCTCCGCGGACTGGTTCTCCGACGGGCGCCAGCTCCTGCGCAAGGGCGAGCCGGTCTTCGATCTCGAATCGACCACCCGCATGCGCGGCCTGCACAACGCGGAGAACGCGATGGCGGCGATTGCCGCCTGCGAGGCCCTTGGCATTCCGCTTGATGCCGCGCGCGAGGCCCTGAACGGGTATGCCCCGCCGCTCCACCGTTGCGAATTGGTGCGGACGCTCGACGGTGTCGAGTACCTCAACGATTCCAAAGCCACCAACCTGCACGCTCTTGAAAGCGCGCTGCGTTCGCAAACGCGGCCGGTCGTCCTGATCGCGGGCGGCAAGGAGAAGGGCCTCGACTACGCGCCGGTCGTGCCGCTGCTGCTGAAGAAGGCCGTGGCGGCCGTGACCTATGGCCAGATCGGCGAGCCGCTGGCCGCGATCTTCTCAACCGCCGTGCCGGTAGAACGTGCGGTCACGCTCGCGGAGGCCGTAGCCGCAGCGCGCCGCCTGGCCCCCCGCGGCAGCACCGTCCTGCTTTCACCGGGTACCTCCTCATTCGATCAATTCTCCGGCTATGAGCAGCGCGGGGATGTCTTTCGTGAACTTGTTCTCAACCTTCGCTGATTCGCACCCATGAAATTGTCCAGTCTGACCGTCAAGCGCCGCCCGGTGAAGAAGGGCGCCTTCCGCACCTACTTCGCGAATGTCGTCCGTAGCAAGAGGCACCGTGCTTCGACCGCTGCCGCTCCGGTGCCGGAAGTCGAGGGCGACGTGCCGAATCTCGGGATCGCCCGCGCCTTGGTGGTGATCCTCGTGATTCACGTGGTCGCCATCGCCGGGATCTTCGCGCACAGCCATTGGTTCGAGGAACCGCAGCAGGAGGCAGTCGCGCTCGCGGCGAAGGCCGAGATCCAACCGACCAAGGACTTGCCCGATGCCGCCACCCCGCTGCCCCAGGTATCGGAAGACGATGGCATCCACATCGTGCGCGCGGGAGACACCTACGCGACCATCGCTGCCGCGAACGGGGTGAAGGAAGAAGATCTCCGCAAGGCGAACGACAATATCGAGCTGCGCGCGAGCCGCATCCTACGCCTGCCGGAGCGCACGATCGTCGCGGTCGAGCCGGACGACCTGCGCCGCCTCGGCGATGGTAGCGCCGTTCACGAAATCGAAGCCGCTGCAGCGGATCCCCTCCGCAACGCGCCGCCGATGGTACCGACCACCGCCGCCTCGCAGCCGGTGAAGGTGAAGCCTAACATTACCCTTCCGGCGGTCGACGAGGCCCGGGCGGCCCCGGCGGCGACCACCGCTGCCGATCAAACGCCCGCCCGCGCCGCCGCGAAATACACGGTCAAGCCGGGAGACACCTTCTGGAAGATCGCGAGTGCCCACAAGACAACGCCGGCAGCGATCATGAAAGCCAACCGCATCTCCGATCCCAAGAAGCTGAGGGTGGGAATGCAACTCGTCGTCCCCTGATATTCTCCTCTACCTGGAACCCCCCTCCATGCAACGCAGCGCTTCCATCATTCTTTGTACCGCCGTCGCCGCCTTGGTCGTGCTTGGCTTGGTCATGCTGACCAGCACGAGCGCGTGGGTGAAGAACGTGGAGTATGAGTACAAGCTGCTCGTGCGGCAAGGGATCATGGTGGGGGTCGGTCTGGTGGGTGCCTGCGTGATGTCGCGAGTGAACCCGACCTGGCTGCGGCGGGCCTGGCCGATCGCCATGGGGGGGATCTGCGTGTTGCTCGTGTTGTGCTTCGTTCCCGGCTTCGAGAAGCCGCAGTTCGGTGCGAACCGGTGGATCCAGCTTCCCGGCTTGGGTCAGTTCCAGCCTTCGGAGTTTGCGAAGATCGTGATCGTGGTGGCGATGGCGGCGTGGTTCGCGCGCTGGCAGACGGAGACGCGGACCTTCTGGCGCGGCTTCGTGATCCCTGGCATGATCATCGCGGTCCCCATCGGGCTGATCGCGATCGAGACGGACGTAGGTTCGGCGCTTTCCCTTTCGGTGACGGCCGGTGCGATCTTCTTCTGCGTGGGTACGAGGCTGTTTTATCTGGTGCCGACCGCGCTTGCGGGGATGGCGGGGGCGTTTTGGTTCATCCGTTCGAACGAGAACCGTTGGTCGCGTATTGAAGCCTGGCTGAACCTGGAAGAGCACCAGCTCGACAAGGGGATGCAGCAATGGCGCGCGCTTCTGGCTTTCGGCAACGGCGGCCCGCATGGCGTCGGGCTCGGCAATGGCAGCGAGAAATTCGGCACCCTGACCTTCGCTTACAGCGACTTCATGTTCCCGGTGATCGGTGAAGAACTGGGCCTGCCCTTCACGCTCGGCACCGTGCTGTGCTACGTGATCATCGCGGTCTGCGGTTGCTCGATCGCGATGCAGGCCTCGACGATCTTCGACCGCTGCATGGCGATCGGGTTGACCTGCGTGGTGGTGGTACCGGCGATGGTGAACATCGCGGTGACCACGGCGGCGTTTCCGAACGACGGCCTGCCGTTGCCCTTTGTAAGCTTCGGCGGCACGAGCTTGCTGATCTCGCTGGGAGCGATCGGAATGCTCAGCGGGATTCATCGCCGGTCGAGACCGGTGGCGTACCAGCCGCTACCGGTGGCGGGGATGCGCTCGTATGCCGTGAAGCTGTAGCCGCGTTCCTCTGAACCGGCGGGGTGACGCTTCCGGCAAAGAAAAACGCCGCACGGCACGGGGCCGGGCGGCGTTCTTGGGATGGTCTTCGCTGGTTTCAGGCGGCGGCCTTTGCCTTCTTGTCGAGGGCGGCCTTGGCTTGGGCGACGATGGCGGAGAACGCGGCGGCGTCCTTGACGGCCAGGTCGGCGAGGATCTTGCGGTCGGCTTCGATGCCGGCGGCATTGAGACCCTCGATGAAGCGGGAGTAGGTCAGGCCCTCGTTGCGGGTCGCGGCGCTGATGCGCTGGATCCACAGGCGGCGGAACTGGCCCTTGCGCTTCTTGCGGTCACGATACTCATAGGTCATCGCCTTGCGGACGGCGTCCTTGGCGTAACGGAAGAGCTTCGAGCGGAATCCGCGGAAGCCTTTTGCACGGAGCAGCACCCGCTTGCGGCGGGCGCGTGAGGCCGGGCTGTTGGTGGCGCGTGGCAGGTTTTGTTTCGGGGTCGGACAGGCCGTTGGTTCTAGTTACCTCCCTCAGTCTCGCTTGTCCGGCAGTACCCTCACGGGTCAGGCTGAGATGGAGGCCGTCCGAGGCGCGGACGGGGGCGCGGTTTGTTGCTTTAGTGGAACGGCAGGTTCTCCTTCACGTTCTTGATGTCGGCATCGGAGACAAGGGCGGCGCTGGTAAGGCCGCGCTTGCGCTTGCGGTTCTTGCATTGGAGCAAGTGCCGGGCGCCTTGCTTCCGGCGCAGAACCTTACCGGTTCCTGTCACCTTGAAACGCTTGGCAACAGCCTTTCGAGTCTTTGCTTTTCCTGAGACGCGTGGCATGGGGCGGCGAAGCTAGGGGTCGGGGCGGGCTTGGCAAGGCAAAAGCGGGCATTTCGCGGCAAAATTTGAAATTTCGGGCTCCGGATGCAGGGAATCTCTAAAAGTCGGGGAGGACTTGACCGGCGGAGCGGGTCCCCCGTTTGCTGCGGGCGTGGATTCGATCACGCAGGCGGCACTCGGGGCGGTGATGGGGGAGCTGGTGCTGGGCAGGCAAATCGGGCGCCGGGCGATCGGGTGGGGGGCGCTTTTCGGGACGCTGCCGGATCTGGACGTGGTGCTGGCACCGCTTCTGGATACGGCGCGGATGCTGCGGTGGCACCGCGGGCTGTCGCATTCGATCCTGATCATGTTCGCCGCGACCATTTGGCTGGCGAAGCCGCTTTCCATTCATTGGAAGAAGGACAAGGTGACCCCGCAGCGGGCGGCGCTTTTCGTGTTCCTCGCTTGGAGCACCCACGTGCTGATCGATGTTTTCACCGTTTACGGGACGCGGATCTTCGACCCCTTTTCCGGCTATCCCGTTTCGACGGACAACCTTTTCATCATCGATCCGGTCTTCACGATCCCGCTGCTGGTGGCGGTGGTCATCGGGCTTTTCGTCCAGCCGAAGGATTGGAAGAAGGGGAAGGGGATCCGCTCGGCGTGGTGGTGCCTGGGGATCAGTTGTTTTTACGTGGGGCTGAGTTTTTGGGCGAAGCACACGGTGAGCCGGCAGGTCGAGGGCGATCTGGCGCGGCGCGGGGTGACCTGGCAGCGGCGGATGGAGGCACCGACCCCTTTCAATATCCTGCTGTGGCGGACCTTGGTGGATCGGCCCGGAGAAATCTGGATCGGTTACCGCTCGGTCTTCGACGACCCGAAACTGCCGGTGCGCTGGGTGATCGTGCCGAAGGGCGAGGCGGCGATGGCGAGGCATGCCGATGCGCGCGAGGTGAAGACCGTCCGGGAGTTTTCCAAGGGCTGGTGGATCGCTCGGGAAGCGCCGGGCGGGCTGTGGCTGGCGGATCTGAGGTTCGGGGAAGGCCGAGCCTGGGATGAGCGGGGGGTGGCGTTGCGGCCGTCGTTCGCCTGGGACTACGACGCTGCGAAGGAGAAGGACCGGTTGCACGCGCGGTCTCCCGAGGCGCGTGGTGGCATGGAGATGCTGCGGCGGATGTTCCGGCGCGTCTTCGGCGAGACCGAGGCGATGGACTCGTCCGGCGGGAATTCCATGCCCCGCCTCATCGGGAACCCGGGGGTGATCCAGGAATATCTTTCCGGCGAGCGCTGAGGCCGGGATTGGGGATTGAAGGGCGGGTCGATTCGTGGCCCCTTTGCGGGAAATGAAGGACACCTGCTTCGCCCCCGTTT
>CBFGPU010000024.1:0-11087 GCA_965650715.1 uncultured Haloferula sp.
CCGCCGGATTCACCGGCGCGGCGAGCATCTTCACCCTCACCCCGCCTTCGGCCAGCGGCGGCAGATCGAGTGCTTCCAGGCGAAGCACCTCGAGGGGCTTTCCGAACTGATGGAATCGCAGTGCTTGCATGATCGGCCTTCTTCCACGGTCACGGGAAAAGCCCCCGCTGCGCTTTCACATCCGCCACGATCTTCACCGCCAGCGCCTGCGCGGCCATGCGATGCGAAAGCTTGTTCCGCTCGGCGAATACCAACACGCGGGCGAAAGCGGTCTCCAACATCGTTTCCAGCTTCGTCAGCACCTCGCGCTCGGTCCACTGGAACCGCTGCAGGTTTTGCACCCACTCGAAGTAGGAAACGGTGACGCCTCCGGCATTGCAGAGGATGTCGGGAATCACGAAAATGTCTCCGCGCGCCTCGATGATCTTGTCCGCCTCCGGGGTGGTCGGGCCGTTCGCGCCCTCAGCCAGGATCCTGCATTTCAGACGAGGTGCATTCTCGCCGGTGATGACCATGTCGGTCGCGGCGGGAACGAGGATCTCGCACGGCTGGCAGAGCAATTGCCCGGGATCGATGGGATCGGCTTCCGGGAAGCCCGTGATGCTCCCGCGCGCGGCCACGTGGTCGCGCAGCTTGCGCGTATCGATGCCCTTCTCGTTCCAGATCGCGCCGCTCACATCGGAAATGCCGGTGACTTTCACCCCCGAATTCGACAGGCCATAGGCCGCATGGGACCCGACATTTCCGAAGCCCTGGACGACGGCCGTCGCTTCGGTGAGCTTCATGCCAAGCTTGTTGAGGGCCCGGCAGGCGAGGAAGGCCACGCCGTGCCCCGTCGCCTGTGTCCGCCCGGCCGAGCCCTGCAGGCCCAGCGGCTTGCCCGTGACGATTCCCGGGATCAGCCGACCCGCGTGGGTCGAGTAGGTATCGGTGATCCATGCCATCGTCTGTTCGTTCGTCCCCATGTCGGGGGCCATGATGTCGATGTCCTCCCCGATGAAAGGAATCATCTCCATGGTGTAGCGGCGCGTCAGACGTTCGAGCTCGCCCATGCTCATCTTGTGGGGATCGCAGGTGATGCCGCCCTTTCCACCGCCGAAGGGGAGGTCCATCAGCGCGCATTTCCAGTTCATCCACATCGCGAGCGCCGCCACCTCGCCGAGATCGACACTCGGGTGGTAGCGCAGGCCGCCTTTCACCGGTCCGCGCGTCAGGTGGTGCTGCACCCGGTGGCCGAAATAAACCTTCACCGCCCCGTCGTCGTGGCGGATCGGCACCGTCACCGTGATCAGCCGCTTGGGCCACTTCGTCCGCTCCCGCAGCTCGTCGTTGAGCCCGAGGAAATCCGCCACGAGGTCGAATTGGGTGGCAGCCATCGAGAAAACCGGGTTCCTGAGGAGCTCTTCGCGCATGAGACCTTTCTAACCGTGATCCGCGGGTTGCCAACGAATCGTTTTGGGGATCCCCGCGACCGCGCTTGGAGCTTGGAACTTCCGCTCCGCCGCCTAGGGTTTCGCCCCGATGGAGCCGCTGCGCGTCGATGGCAAATTCTTCCGTTCGGGAGGAAGCCGCATCGCCGTGCGCGCCGTGACCTACGGTCCCTTCCCCGGCGGCTGGCCGGAGGATTTCGGGCCGGATTTCCAGCGCATCGCCGCGGCGGGTTTCAATGCCCTCCGTCTCTACGAGATGCCCGGCCGCAGCCTTCTGGATGGCGCCCTCGCGGCGGGTCTGCGCGTCTTCGCGGGCCTGAAGTGGCCCCATGCCGTGGATTTCCTGAAGGATGAGCGCATCCTCGCCGCCGCCCGCGTCTCTCTCGCGGAGGGCCTGCGTCCCTTCGAAGGCCATCCCGCGCTCGCGGGGATCTTTGTCGCCAACGAGGTCCCCTCCGACCTCGTCCGCTGGATGGGACCGGTGGAAGTCCGGAAGGCCATCGAAAGTCTCATTGATCTCGGCAAGGAGCTTCGCCCCGATCTCCTCTGGTGCTACGGCAACTACCCGAGCACCGAGTACCTCGAGCCGGAGAACGCCGACTTCACGGCCTTCAACGTGTATCTCGAAGACGAAGCCGCCTTCCGCAAGTACCTCCGCCGCCTCCATCACATCGCCGGCGACCGGCCGGTCCTGATTTCGGAGTTCGGCCTGGACTCCCGGCGCAACGGTCTCGCCCGCCAAGCCGAGACCCTTTCCTGGGGCATCCGTGCGATGAACGATGAGGGGGCCGCGGGGATCACGCTCTATGCCTGGAGCGACCGGTGGTGGAATGCCGGGCTCGAGGTGACCGACTGGGACTTCGGACTGATCGACCGCGAAGGAAATCCGAAGCCCGCGCTGGCCGCGGTGACGAGCGCCTTTGCCGCGCCTGCTCCTCCGCCGCCAGCGGCGACGATCTCGGTGATCGTCTGCACCCGCAACGGCAGGCCGCGCATCCGCGCCTGCCTTCGCGCGCTAAGGAAGCAGTCGTTCCCCGCGCATGAAGTCATCGTCGTGGACGATGGCTCGACCGATGGCACCGCCGATCTGGTGGAGACGGAGTTTCCTTCCGTCACCTTGGTCCGTCTCGAGCCCTGCGGCCTCAGCGCCGCCCGCAATGCGGGTGCCGAGACGTCCACCGGGGAGTTCGTCGCCTTCACCGACGATGACTGCGAGCCGGATCGTGATTGGCTTGCGGGCCTCGCCACCGCCTTTGCGAAGGGGTGGGACGGCGTTGGAGGTCCGAACCTTCCCCCGCCGCCGAAGGATGAGGTGGAAGCCATCGTCGCCGCGGCCCCCGGCGCGCCGAGCCACGTGATGCTGGACGACGAGGAAGCGGAGCACCTTCCCGGCTGCAACCTCGCGGTACGACGAAAGGCGTACTTCGACATCGGCGGTTTCGACCCCCAATTCAGGACCGCAGGCGACGATGTCGATTTCTGCTGGCGTCTCCGTGACAAGGGCTACCGGCTCGGCTTCGCGCCCACGGCCTTCGTCTGGCACCATCGCCGGCCCTCGCTGCGCGGCTACCTCCGCCAGCAGATCGGCTACGGCAAGGCGGAGGCGCTGCTCATCGCGAAGCACCCGCAACGCTTCACCGCGAGAGGCGACGCAAAATGGGATGGCTTTGTCTATTCCGGCGGACCCGTCCGCGCGGTGGAAGGCTCGATCGTCTACCACGGGGCCATGGGCCTTGCGGGCTACCAAGGCGTCGTGGATCGCATGCAACCGCTGCGTCCGCTGGAATCGCGATTCGACAACCTGCTGTCCCGCTCGCAACTCGCCCTCGTCTCCTGGCTCCAGCCGCGGTTTCGTTCGTGGTACCGCTGCAAGCGTCCGTATTGGCGAACCGGCAACCTGAGCAGGCCCGAAAAATCGCATCGCGAGGCAGTCACAAGGGTGGTCCGCGGCACCACCCGCGAGGAGTTCCTCGAAAGCCTGCTGAACGAAGGCTGGTCCCCGGCCGGGGCTTGCGACACTTGGGATCTTGAAAAGGACAGCATGCGGCTTGCCGTGGCGGAAGAGCGCTGGGACAACCTTTCGCGATCGCTCCTCATCCGGACCTGGCGCGTGGTCCCTCCTTCGGGACTACCTAGCCCAGCGGTGCCAGCAATGCCGACAGAGTGACTTCATCCGGAGCAGCGGCCCGCGCGGCATCGGACAGCAGCGAGTCCGCCAACTGGCTCTTCTTCGCCTGGAGCTGGTGGATGCGCTCCTCGACGGTGCCTTGGCAGATGAGCTTGTGGACGAAGACCGGCTGGGTCTGCCCGATGCGGTAGGCACGGTCGGTGGCTTGCGCCTCCGCGGCGGGGTTCCACCAGGGATCGTAGTGGATGACGGTATCCGCCGCAGTTAGATTCAAGCCCGTTCCGCCCGCCTTCAGGGAGATCAGGAACACCGGGAAATTGCCGCCTTGGAAGCGCTCGACGAGCTCGCCCCGGTTCTTCGATTCGCCGGTCAACTTCAAGTACGGCACTTTCCGTAGTTGAAGGAGGCCCTCGATGATTTCGAGCATCGAGGTGAACTGGGAGAACAGGAGGATTCGGCGGCCTTCCTCGATGAGCGTGTCGAGGAGATCGGCGAGGTAATCGAGCTTGGCGGAGCCCGCGGCTTCCGCTTCCAACTTCGATTCGCCCTCGAACTTCAGCAGCTTCGGCTCGCAGCAGATCTGGCGCAGCTTCAACAATGCTTCGAGGAACACCATCCGCGAGCCTTCGAGGCCCTTGATCGCGATGGCTTGCCGGACGCGCTTGTCCATGGTGGCGCGGACGGTCTCGTAGAGATCCTTCTGCGAGGTATTCAGCTCGACGGGATGGATCAGGATCGTCTTCGGCGGAAGTTCCTTGGCCACCTGATCCTTCGTCCGGCGCAGGATGAGGGGAGCGACGCGCGTCTTCAACGCGGCCCGCCGGTCCTCGTCGCCATCGCGCTCGATGGGAGTGCGGAAGCGCCGGTTGAATTCCTCCTGTCCGCCGAGGAAGCCCGGCATCAGGAAGCGCATGAGGCTCCAGAGTTCGCCAAGGTGATTCTCCACCGGAGTACCGGAGAGGCAGAGGCGGTGGCGGGCATCGAGCTGGCACACCGCCTGCGCCATCTTCGAGGCCGGATTCTTCACGTACTGCGCCTCGTCCAAGACCGCGAGGTGGAAGGAATGCTCCTTCAGCTTGTCGATATCGCGCTGGATCAGGGCGTAGGATGTCAGGACGAGATCGGCGTACGGGATCGAGCGGAAGTACTTCTTCCGGTGGGGGCCATCGAGCATGAGGATGCGCAGCGAGGGCGCGAACTTCTGCACCTCCGCCCGCCAGTTCGGCACCACGCTCGTCGGTGCCACCACGAGCGCCGGCTTGCCCTTCGATTTCCCGCCCTCCTTCTCCGCGAGGATGTGGGTGATCGTCTGCAAGGTCTTCCCCAGGCCCATGTCATCGGCGAGGATACCGTGAAGTTCATGCCGCGCGAGGAACTGCATCCAGTGATAGCCCTCGGCTTGGTATTCGCGCAGCTCGGCCTTGATTCCCGGTGGCTGCGCGGTCTTCTCGATCCCCGCGAAATTTCCCAGCTTTTGCGCCAGCTCCGCCAAACGCCCGGGTGCTTGGATGCCGAGTTCCTCCGAAGTCGCGATCGCCGCGGCATCGAGCGGATGGAGCTTCAGCTTCCCCCCCTTGAAACGGCGGGGATCGATCAATGCCGCGAACTGTTTCAAGATCTTCCGGATCCGGCCGGCCGGCAGCCGCAAGGCCCGCCCGTCCTCCAGATGATGCAGGAAATGTCCGTCCGCCGGGAATTCCAGCGTGGTCTCCATCGCCCCCCGGTCCAGCAATTGGGCAAGGATCGGAAGGAGATCGAGCTGCTTGCCGCCGACATCGAACCCCACGGAGAGGTGGAACCAGCCGGTGCCATCGTCCTCCAGCATGTAAACAAAACCCTCCGGGTCGAGATCGATCACTTCGTGGCCGACCTCGGGATCGAAAACGACCGCCCATCCCGCAGCTTCCAATGACGCCGCCCCGGTGGCCCGGAGCCAGGGCCAGAATTCCGCGAGCGAACCGTGACCGGGATTCGGAAACCACAATCCCGCCTCGGCAGGCGTGCCCTGCTTGCCCCTCCCGGCCAGACCCAGCAGGAAGCGGAACTGCGAATGTCCCGCCAAGCTTGCCAAGCCCGCCTGCTGCAGGGTCATGATCGCGTTCATTTCCGCCGCGATGTCGCGCCGGATCACCAGCGGCCCCTGCGTTGTCTCGACCCGGTGCTCGCGCGGGCCGGGAATGCCGCCGAGCGGAATACGATGGTCCCCGTAGATCGCATGCGGTCGCGCCACCACCCAGTCGCCGGTGTCCGGGATTTTGAGTGCCTGGAGCAAGAGCCGCACCACCTTCGTCTCGGTGGGTTCCCGCAGGATCGTCAGCACGAAGCCCGGCTTGAGTTCGACATGCGGGAGGTCTTCCGGGGCGATGGGTGGCTTCTCCGGCACGCCGGGGGCCGTCACTCGCGCGGAAAGGCCATCCAGCAAGCGGGACAAGTTCTTGCCTCTCCCCGCTTCCTCCAGAAGGGCCGCCGCGTGCGGGCAGAAGCGGCCGGTCTCGCAGGTGCAGTTGCTCTCGAATTCCCACGCGTCTCCTGAGGGCCAAAGGACAACCTCGGGCATTTCGTCGCCCACGCGGGCCTTGAGCGTGAAATTGTCCGCCTCCACCCACTCGCCCGCCAGCTCCCGCACCTTCGGCCGCAGGCGCTGCCCGGCCTGCACGCACTCCTCGTCGAAGCGCTCTTTCCAGAGCCCGTCGTCAAAGAATCCATGGATGTCGGGGTGGCGGTCCAAAGGGCCGCCGAGCATGCCGCAGTGCCGGGCGGAGTCGAGGCCAAGTAGCAAGCGGATGACGCACCCTTTTCGGAGTGGACGGGAACGAAGCGGATTCCCACGCTCGCGCCATGGAACCCGACGAGGACCACGAAGACGCGCCGCTCGATCCCCCGCCCTCCCAACCGATTCTCAAAGGGGATCTGTTGCAGAAGCGCATGGATGCCGTGATCGGCGACCCCGCGCTCTGGAACCGGCTTGAAATCCGCCTGGGCGACCTGCTCGAGGAACTCGCCGACCTCGATGAATCGCTCAACGACGACGAACTTCAGGCGATCTTCACCGTCACCATCATGGCGCTGGGCGCGATGCACCCGACGGTGGGCAAGGACTACGAGCCGGATGCCTTCCGCATGTCCTCCTGGTATGACCAGAAAATGGCCAACCGGAATCCGAGCGAGGAGATGGAGGACCGGCTTGAAGGCTTGTTCGTGGAGACGGCGCAGGAACAGGTCGCCGCGACGGCCGCCGATATTCTCGAAAGCATGGCCCGTGAGAAGGGCTCGCAGATCCGCGCCAAGCGGATGGAGCAACTTATCACCGCCGTCTGCGCCGCTATCTGGGAAACCGCCCACTGGCCCGTGGTGCTCGACTAGGACGCCGGGCGACCACCGGTCCTGCCGGAAAAGCGGACAATCCCGGAGAATCGAACCCGTTGTGGTCCCTCCGGGATCGAAAGAAAGCCCCGGGGTTTCCGGGGATCAGGCTCCGCCGGTGGCAATGTGGGCGAACTTGTCGTCCAGGAAGCGCAGCACCATCTCGTCCACCTTCTCATCGCCTAGGCGTTCGATCACCTCCACCGAGAACCCGCGGGCGATCAATTGCCGCGCACGCACCGGATCGATGCCGCGCGCGCGCAGGTAGAAAATCTCTTCCTCGCTGATCTGGGAACTGGTGCTGCCGTGGGAGCACTTCACGTCGTCCGCATTGATCTCCAGGCCCGGCATCGAGTTGGCTTCCGCCTCGTCGCTCATGAAGAGGTTGCGGCAGGTCTGGTAGGCATCCGTGCGGTGCGCCCCTTCGTCCACGAAGATCAGGCCGGAGAAGATGGTACGGGACTCATCGTAAAGGGAGTTCTTGTAGAGCAGGTCGCTATAGGCACCGGGGCTGACGTGATGCTGGAAGGTCCGCTGGTCGTACTCCTGCTCGCGGGCCGGGACGCTGACGGAAAGCATGTCGGAGCGCGCGCCCTCGCCTTCGAGGCGGCTGAGCGACTCGTTGCGCGCCCATGCAGCACCGGTATTCAGGATGAACCCGATCGCGGCAGCGTCCTTCGCCACACCGGTCTCGTTCACCTGGATCACCTTCGTGTTTTCGTTGAAGGCCTGGATCGCGATGTAGTCGAGCTTCGAGCCCGGACCGGCGTTCAAATCGTTGACCGCGATCGCAAGCCCGGCCTCATCCGTATCGGCCGATTGGAAGTAGTCCACCACGCGGACCTTCGAATTCGCGCCGGTCACGATCAGCGTGTGCGGGAAGCTTACCGCCTTGTCGCCCGCGAGCCAGTGGAACACCTCAATGGTGCCCTCCACTTCGACCCCGGCGGGAACGTGAACGAAGAGACCGTTGCTGACATTCGCCTCGTGCAGCGCCGTCCACTTCACCGAGCCGAGCCGGGTGTCACGTAGCATGAAGTGCTCGCGCACCAGGTCGCCGTGCGAGACCAACGCCTCGGCCAAGGGCAGGCAGATCACACCGGCCGGGAGCTTCGACTCCGAATGGAGCAGCGCGTCGTTCGCGAAGATGAACTTGGCGGCGGGAGCTTCCAGAGCGACGGATCGTTCGACCAGACCGGCGACTGAAGACGCCTCCGCGGCGGAGAATCCGGCGAAGTCCAACTGCTTGAACGTGGAGAAGCGCCATGCTTCGTCACCGCGCTTGGGCGTCGGGATTTCCAGGAAGCGCTGCCATGCCGCCCGCCGGCGCTCCGCGAACCACGCGGGGAATGCGGCAGGGGTTTCGGGAGCGGATTCGAGCAAGGAAGCGGGATGTTCGAGCACGGCGGGCATGGGAAATCAGGATTGAGGAAGATTCTCGAGATCGGCGAGGTCCTTGTAGCGGCCTGCAGCAGGCTTGTTGGCGCGAAGGTCGGTCAGAGACAGGAACGGGATGCGGAGTCCGGAGTAGTTGATCTCGATCTTGCGGTCATAGGCGTCGGCGAAATCCACCCCGCTGATGGAGTTGAGAATATCCACCCGCATCGGCTCGATCCCGAACTGGCTCATCAACCAGAAAACGCACTTCATGGGAAAGGAACAACGCGATGAGTTCTTTGAAGGCCCGGGGCAGCTCCAGTCTCGGTTCCACAGGTTTGTGATCGGAGGAATTCGATCGCGGATAGCCTTTCCTGGGGACTTCTTCCGATCCAATCCTCCAAGCCCGATTCGCTGCCCTGCTGAATGACGCGCACTTTGGTGCGATCCATCCGGTAGGCAGCAAGCGGCTCGTTGAGACGGGAGTCGGACATGAAATCTGGTTCCGGGTTGTTCAGCCCACGCTGCCTTCCATTTCGAGGTCGATGAGCCGCTTGAGCTCCACGGAGTATTCCATCGGGAATTCGCGTACGAGGTCGTTGATGAATCCATTCACAGCGAGTGACATGGCCGCGCCTTCGCTGAGGCCGCGCTGCTGCATGTAGAAGAGCATGTCCTCGGACACCTGCGACACGCTGGCTTCGTGCTGCGTCGCGTGCTGGTTGCCCTTCACCGTGATCGCCGGATAGGTATCGGTGCGGCTGCGGGTGTTGATCAGCAGCGCGTCGCACTCGGTGTTGTTCTTGCAGCCCTTGAGATGCTTCGGGATGTGGACCTGGCCGCGGTAGGTGGCACGGCCTTGGCCGACGGAGATCGACTTCGAGACGACGTTCGAGGTCGTGTTGTTCGCCGCGTGGATCATCTTCGCGCCGGTGTCCTGGTGCTGGCCGCTGTTGGCCAGCGCGATCGAGATCACCTCGCCGCGGGCGCGCTCGCCCTTCATGATGACGCCGGGGTACTTCATCGTCAGGCGGCTGCCGATGTTGCAGTCGATCCAGCGGACCTCCGCATCCTCCATCGCCATCCCGCGCTTGGTCACCAGGTTGAACACATTGCTGCTCCAGTTCTGCACGGTCACGTACTGGATCTTCGCGCCCTTGAGCGCCACCAACTCCACCACCGCGGAGTGCAGCGTGGCGGTCTCGAACTTCGGCGCGGTGCAGCCTTCCATGTACATCACCTCGGCGCCTTCATCGGCGATGATGAGCGTCCGTTCGAACTGGCCGAAGTTCTCGGAGTTGATTCGGAAGTAAGCCTGCAGTGGCTGTTTCAGCTTCACGCCCTTCGGGATGTAGATGAAGGAGCCGCCCGAGAACACCGCGCTGTTCAGCGCGGAGAACTTGTTGTCGCCGGTCGGGATCACCTTGCCGAACCACGGCCGGAAGATTTCCTCGTGGTGCTTCAGGCCTTCGGTCGAGTTCACGAAGATCACGCCCTGCTTGGTCAGCTCCTCCTTCATGTTGGAGTAGGCTGCCTCGGAGTCGTACTGCGCCTCCACCCCGGCCAGGAACGCGCGTTCCTGCTCCGGGATGCCCAGGCGCTCGAAGGTCCGCAGCACGTCTTCCGGCACGTCCTCCCAGGAACGCTTCGGCTTCTCGCCGTCCGAAAGGTAGTAGCGGATGATATCAAAGTCGATGTTCTCCAGGTCCTTGGTCGCCCAGTGCGTCGGCATCGGCTTCTCGCGGAAGACCTTGAGCGCTTTGTGGCGGAACTCGCGGATCCACTGCGGCTCACCCTTCACGTCGCTGATGTAATCGATCGTGCGCTCGGTGAGACCGCGGCCGGCATCGAACTTGTGGCGCTCGGGGAAGGAGAAGTCACCCTTCGTGCGGTCGATGTCGATGGCCTCCCTCGTGTCGGCGTCGATGGTACTGGATGCGTCGTAGGACATGGAAATGGAAATGACTAATGACTAAGCACTAATGTTTAAACCCGCTGTGTCCGGATCGGGTGCGGGAGCGGGAGCGGGCTGCTCTTCGACAGGTCCGGGCTCCAGCGTGGCTTCGAGGAACCACAACGCGCGGTCGAGGCCGTGCGCGGTCTTGATGAAAAGGTCGGCGGTGACTTCGTCGTCCACGCTCTGCGCCCGCTCGATGGCGAGGCCGGCACAATCGGCGACGGCGGCATAGCGATCGGCAAGCAGGGCGAGGAGGTCCGGCCCCCAGGTCGCCTTGTTCGGCAAGCCATCGAGATCGGTCTTCTTCGCGATCCGCAGCGCGGTGCCGAGCGCCCGTCCGCCCAAGGCCGTGATCCGCTCCGCCAGTTCGTCGGTCGCCTCGTCGAGCTCCCCGGCCAAGCGGTCGAAGAGTTCGTGCAGGCTGATGAAGTTCGGGCCGCGCACGTTCCAGTGCGCTTGCTTCACCTGCAGGCGGAGGTCGATCGCGAGTACAAGGAAGTCGTTCAGCAAGGCGACGGACTTTTCGCGGCTTTGCTTGTCGAGGGGATGACGTGTCTTGCGCAGTTTCATGGCAATGCCTGCCGTAGCACGGATCAGGCCGTGACCAATGCTTCTTCCTTGAGGAAATCGTAACCGTGTTCCTCCAACTCGAGCGCCAGTTCGGGACCGCCGGAACGCACGATCTTGCCCGCGGCCATGACGTGCACGTGATCCGGCGCGATGTAATCCAGCAGGCGCTGGTAGTGGGTGATCAGCAGGATCCCGCGCTCCGGCGAACGCATCGCGTTCACGCCCTTGGCGACGATCTTCAGCGCGTCGATGTCGAGGCCGG
>CBFGPU010000025.1:0-11075 GCA_965650715.1 uncultured Haloferula sp.
GCCCTTCAGGCGTTGCAGCAGGAAGACCTCGCTGTCCGGCTTCACCGGCGCGGCTTGCTTGGAGAACTTCCCGAGGAACAAGGCGCGGAATACCGGCGACCGGCAGATGAAGAACTCGTAGCCCAGCATCGTGAGTACGGTCGTCGCGAACGTCACCAGCAAGGCCAACAAGAACTCGTTGCCCACATACGGACGGATCGCGAAGGCGCAGAGGTAGATCACCAGATAGTGAAACAGGTAAACCGTGAAGGCCGACTCCGCGATGAACTTCATCACGCGTGTCTCCTTCGAAAACAAACGCTCGAAGGTAGCGAACAGTATCGAGGCAAACATCAATGCCACATAGACCTCCGCCAGCAAGCGGATGACCTCGCCCGCCTTGTCCGGGATCCCGGATTGAATCCATCGCGCGCCCCACAGCAGCAAGCCCGAAGCCACGATCTGCAGCCAGTTGAAGCGGTGGAACGCCTTGAGCAGCCGGGGCGAGGCGAACATCAGCATGCCGAAGCAATAGAAGCCCGCATAATAGCCGACCGCCCGCAAGGGAAAGTGAAAGGATGCCGACACGAAGGGCTTCACCGCCGCCTCGTAGCCGACACGCGCGAGAAGGGCCGCCCCCGCCACTACGGCGACAGCCACAAGCAACAGCAACCCGTCGGGCAACGCACGCAGTCTGGGTCGTAGCCGTGCCACCGTCGCGTCCATCAAGCGGATCGCCGAGGTCGAGAAGGTGGCGGCGAGGCAGAGCAGCACGCCGAGGAACCACACGTGGAGGTGCCAGTTCCACGTACCCCGCATTCCGGCAGGGACCTGGCCTGTCATGAACTCCGTGAACAAGGGCGCGGCGGCCCCGTTGTGATACTTGAGGATCAGGTAATTCGTCAGCGGATTTAGCAGGATCAACACGCTGAGCATCGGAATACCGACGGCGGTCAGGCGCCGCCGCATGATCAGCATCGCGCCGTAGCGCTTGATCAGCATGTAGGACAGGTATCCGGAGATGATGAAGAAGGCTTCCATCCGCACCCATCCGGAAACCTCCGCAACCCCGTCGAAGAAACCCGCCGTGCCGATGGTGCTGGCGTGGACGGGGATGCCCCACAGGATCATGACGCCCTTCAAGGCATCCAGGTGGAAGTAGCGCTTGGCGGGCACCTTGACGGGCGAGGCTTGCGACTGGATCTGGACGGCGCTTGCCGGAACTGCGGATGCTTGGAGATGCATGGGGGACTGGTTCGGGAAAGTGGATGGGTGAAGCATCGGTCATGCGGCTCCGGCGGACCTCCTTGGGGAGGCGGCCACACCGAGGTCTCGAATCGCGTGAGATGGCCCTACGGGCCCGTCCAACTCCACGGGGAACAGTATGGAGGCGTGCTGCCATCCCGCTTCCTCTTCCTCGATCAGTCGGTTGAGCCTCGCGTAGTCCACCTTTCCCGTGGAGAGCAGCGGGAGTTCCCGCACCACCCGGACCGAGCACAGGCTGCCCTTGATGTGATAGGTTCTGCGGATGAAGGCGATCATCTCTTCCTCCGGCCCGGGGGCGGTGATGGCGACGGTCATGTGCGAATCGGTTCCGAGAACGACACACTTCCGGTCGAAATGCGCCGAGAGTTGGCGCTCCACGTCATCGCAGTTGATCCGCAGGCCCATGAGTTTGATGAAGCGCGTCCTGCGGCCCACGATGTAGCAGAGCCCGTTCTCCCCGATCCTCGCCATGTCCCCGGTGTGGAGACGTCCGCCCAGTTCGTCGCCCTTCGCGAGGTCCCCCCGTGTCCGGGCATAGCCGAGCATCACGTTGGGTCCGCTGTAAACGAGTTCGCCATCGACGATCTCGATCTTGCCACCGGGGATCGGCACGCCGATCGAGCCGCGGCTCTCATCGGCGCGCTCCGGCGGCACGTAGGCGATCCGCGCGGTAGCCTCCGTTTGGCCGTACATCGTGTAGTAGCGGATGTTCCGCTGGCGCGACCAGGTCACGAAATGTTCCTGCAAGCCCACGTCCAGGTGCCCGCCGGCCTGGGTCAAGATCCGCAGCGAGGGCAGGTCCATGTCCTCGAATCCCTGCTCGCGAAGCATCTGATACACATAAGGCACTCCCGACATCGAGGTGGCACCATGCTCCTTGAAGAATCTCCAGAACTCCTCGGAGCGGATCTTCCTGCCGGTGAGCAGGATCGTGGCATCCGCAAGCAAGTGGCTGTTGATCACCGAAAGCCCGTACGAGTAGTACATGGGCAGCGAGGTGATCGGTCTCTCGCCGGGGCCGAGCCCCAGATACTCGGCGATCGATGCCGCATTGGCCTGCAGGTTCGCATAGGAGAGGCGCACCAGTTTCGGGTTGCCCGTGGTTCCCGAAGTGGAAAGCAGCAGCGCCAGATCGGGCCAGATGGGTGGATGTCCGTTTCCGCGGTTCGAGCGATGAAGGCGGTAATCCTCCATCGCCTCGCCCTTCACGCTGTACTCGGCATGTTCCCTGCCGCGAGGCGACCAGATGAAATCCGGCTGATAACCCGCCATTAGCGACTCCAGCAGGCACGGGTCCATGTCATGGGGCAGCAACAGGGCGGCATGGCCCGCCTGCAGGCAGGCCAAATATCCGGCGAGCGAGGGCAGGTCGTTCCGGCAGAGGACAAACCCCAGCGCCTTGTGCGGAAAATCCAAGCGGCACTTGACCACATCGACATGGGCTTGGAGTTCAGCCTTGGAAAGGAGCCGGCCGGCGTCCGTGATGAGACAGGGTGAATCCGCGACGTCCGGATCAGGTTGCCAGAACGGTCGCTTGACGGGCACGCCGGCTCCGCCTGGGGGTGGGGTGACATTCATCTGGGGGGATGGGGGATTGGGGGGAAATCGACCCGGGCCATCTTGTGGGATGGCCGCGGGGAGATGTGCGTCATCGGAAGAAGCTCACCCTGGGTCGTCCCCCCCCGGGTATTACCGCAGGTGAGCCCTCCGATGCGTTGGCAGGGAAGATGCCTGCAATCCTCAGATCGGTCTATCAGGACGCCAGATGATTCCCCGGCGGATAGCACCCCTATCTACTCGTAGGGGATACCCCTACGCAATCCGCCAGGCTTGACGCCTACTCGTTCGGATGGTCGTGCTTCCAAGCGATCGCCTTCCGCAGAAGCTCGGAGGCATCCCGGATCTCCAGCTTCTCCTTGATCCGCGAGCGGTAGGTCTCGACCGTTTTCACATCCAAGCCCAGTTGCTCGGCGATCTGCCGCGTCCCGAATCCCTGGCCGACCAGATCGAAAACCTGCAACTCGCGGTCGGAAAGCACTTCCAGCGAGCGGATCGCGCCCTTGGACTTGCCGAGCATGCGGGAGAGAATGTCGGCGGAGATTTCCGGACTCAGGAATACCTTGCCTCCCAGCACCTCGCGGATGGCACTCAGGATCTTTCGGGTGGCCTCCTGCTTGGTGATGTAACCGTGGGCACCCGCCCGGATCACACGTTCCGCATAGAGGGTCTCGTCCTGCATCGAGAGCACCAGGACAAGCAGCTTGGGGTGCATCACGTGGAGATCCTTGATCAGATCGAGACCGTTCGAGCGCTTCAGCGTCAGATCGACGATGGCAAGATCCGGCGCTTCGCGGGCGATCACTTCCAAGGCGCTGCCGCGGTCTTCAGCCTCACCGCACACCACCATGTCGGTCTCCCGGTTGATAACTTCCGCAAGCCGCTCGCGGACCATCGGATGGTCATCGACGAGGACGATTCTGGTGCGGTTGGAGGTCTCACTCATCGGTCTCGGGCTGACCGGTTGAAGCACAGCGGATACAGGTTCCGCCAGCCTTTCCTTCGGAGATCGTCATCCGCGCGCCGACGACCCGCGCCCGGTACTCCATGATATGGAGCCCCATCCCCCCGCTCCCCCGGGCGCCTGAATCAAGACCCCGGCCATCGTCCTCGACCCACAATTCGTACCCGTCCCCCGCTCTCTTGAAGCCGATCTCCACCCCGTTGGCGTTGGCATGCTTGATCGCATTGTTGAGCGCTTCCTGGGCGATTCGATAGAGATGGATCGCGGCTTCCTTCGGAAGCTGTGAGGGCGGCCCTTCCGCCTTGACCGAGCACTGCACGCCGGTGCGGCGGGTGGTGTTCGCCGCCATGGCGCGCAACGCGGTTTCGAGCCCTTCCTCCTCCAGAGGCACGGGATAAAGGCCCTTGGCAAGATCCCGGGCTTGGCTGATCGATTCGTCGATCAGCGTTACGATTTCCGACGCTTCCTTCGCGCCCGGCGATTGCGCGGATTCCAAGCGCTGCTGGAGCATCCCCGCGGAGAAGGCCGTCGCCACGAGATGCTGGCACAATCCGTCGTGCAGGTCCTGCCCGATGCGGGCCTGTTCGGACTCGCGCGCTTCGATGATGCGGTTCTCCAGCTTGAGGCGTTCCCTCACTTCCGCCTGGAGCCGGGCGGTGCGATCGCGCACCCGCTGGTCGAGCGAGTCGTTGAGATTCCGCAAGGAGCGCACGAGGCGAACCACGACCATCAGCACGCCGAATCGCAGCGTGGCATCCGAATAGGGAATCCATGGCGCCCCGGTGTGGTTGTCCGTCGCAAGATTTGCCACCAGCGACATGATCGTGGCGAACAGGGCGCAGGCAATGCTCGCCCAAAGCCCGGCATGGCGGCTCACGAGCAGCACCGGCAGCAGGTAGAAGAAGGTGCTGCTTAGCTGGGCCTCGATCTGGAGGTCGATGCTTCCGATGATCAGGATCATCACCGCCGCGAGCAGCACCGCCGCCCAAGGGCGGAAACGCCCCTCGAAGAGGCCTCCCGCCTCCGCATCGCTTCTCGCCACAGCCGGTCCCGACGGATTGCCCATTGCGAAAGATCAAGTCGAAGTGCCGCCGGAAGGCAATGCGAATACATGATCCGTGAATCACGCCCCCGCCTCGGGATCGTAGTCCTTCGGCGCGCGGACGATCCGGTCGATCGGCAGCTTGGTCACGATGTTCCCGCCGCTGCTGCGGCCCTTGATCGGAACCTCGCCGAAGTTGAAGGGGCGGCTGACATTGCGCAGCCGCAGGGCCGGCTTGATGTGGACGATGAGCAACTGCTCGGAACTCTCCGCCTCCGTCTTGTGAACCGCGAAATAGTAGATGCGGCTGCCGGGGGTGCCCTTGGTCAGTTCATACTCCTTGTCGCGGGTGATGCCCCCGACCCGGAAGCGCTTGGCCAAAATCGCGCCTTCCTTCCCGTCGCGGTAGATCATCGAGTAGATCAGGTCCTCGTCCTTGCGGAAAACGGCCACCCTCAGCGGCCGGGGACCGACGAAGAACTTCTCCGCCACCTTCACGATCCGCATCTTGCTGTCCTGGCCGAAGATGATCACGTCATCGAGCGTGGAGCACTTCTCGATCGGCGTTTCCTTCTTGAGCCCGTAGCCGGCGAAGCCGTTCTTCTCGTCGAGATAGAGCGTCTCGGTCGCGAGGATCACCTGGCTCCGGTCCACGCGGTCGAAGGAGGAGATCTCCGTCCTCCGTTCACGGCCCTTGCCATACTTCTTCTTCAGGTCCTCGAACCAGCGGATCGTGTACTTGGTGAGCTGCTTGAGATTCTTCTCGGTCTCCGCGATGTCGCTCTCCAGCCCCTTGATCTCTTCGTCCGCCTTGAAGGAGTCGAACTTGGAGATGCGCTTGATCTTGATCTCGGTCAGCCGGACGATGTCCTCCTCCGTCACCTCCCGCTTGAGAAGCTTCTTGTAAGGCTTGAGGCCCTTGTCGATGGCACCGATCACGCCTTCCCACGTCGTCTGCTCTTCGATGTCGCGGTAGATGCGCTTCTCGATGAAGATCTTCTCCAGCGAGCTGAAATGCCACTTTTCGGCCAGTTCGCCGAGCCGGATTTCCAGCTCCATGCGGAGCAGTTCGCGGGTCTGCTCGGTGTTCCTCCTGAGAATCTCCGAGACACCCAGGAACTGGGGCTTGTCGTCGGCGATGACGCAGGCGTTCGACGAAATGCTCAGTTCGCAATCGGTGAAGGCGTAGAGGGCGTCGCGGAGGTTCTCCGCGTCCACCCCGGAAGGCAGGTGAACGAGGATGTCCACGTGAGCCGCGGTGTTGTCCTCGATCTTGGCGATCTTGATCTTCCCTTTCTCGGCAGCCGCCACGATGGAATCCATCAGGGCTCCGGTAGTGGTGCCGAAGGGGATCTCCGTGATGCGGAGAATCCCCTTCTTCTCGGTCGAGATCCGCGCCCGCACCCGGATCCGCCCGCCGCGCAGACCGTCCCGGTAGTCGCTCGCGTCCATGATCCCGCCGGTCGGGAAATCCGGGACCAGCACAAAGGGCTCCTTGCGCAAGACCGCGATCGAAGCGTCGAGAAGCTCGATGAAGTTGTGCGGCAGCATCTTGCACGCGAGACCCACGGCAATGCCCTCCACCCCTTGGGCGAGCAGCAGCGGGAACTTCACCGGGAAGGTCACCGGTTCCTTGTTCCGGCCGTCGTAAGAAGGGGTCCACTCGGTCGTCTTCGGGTTGAAGGTGATATCGAGCGCGAACTTGGTGAGACGGGCCTCGATGTAGCGCGGCGCGGCGGCTCCATCGCCGGTCAGCGTGTTGCCCCAGTTGCCTTGGGTATCGATGAGGAGCTCCTTCTGGCCGAGCTGGACCATGGCATCGCCGATCGACGTGTCGCCGTGCGGGTGATACTTCATGGTGTTGCCCACGACGTTCGCCACCTTGTTGTAGCGTCCGTCGTCCAACTCCTTCATGGAGTGGAGGATACGGCGTTGAACGGGCTTCAGGCCGTCGTTGAGGTGCGGCACCGCACGCTCGAGGATGACGTAGGAAGCGTAGTCGAGAAAGTAGTCGGAATACATCGCCCCGAGGGAGGCGTGCTGGTCCGGGTCGTGCATCATGTCGGGCGGATGCTTGGCGGTCCGGGCGGGGGGCGCAAGACCGGATGCGGACAAGTGAACATCGGCGCTGACGAACCAGGGGCTAACCCCAACGGGGAGTGGCTCGCGGCCCTCGTTCCAACGTAGATTACCGGCAGCACCTGCGCCCCTCCGTATTGAAACTTCCGTTTGATTTCGTCTTCCTCTCCGTCCTCGGCTTCCTGCTTCCCGCTCTAAAGGCGGAGGTGCGTGTCCGCGACGAGGGCCGCACCTTCCTTCTTGAGAACGGCAAGGTCTCCGCCCGGGTGGACAAGGTGAAGGCTACCGTGGTCTCGCTGAAGCGCGGGAGTCTCGAGCTAATCCACGGCGGAACCGGTTACTGGTCCCTCAGCGGCGGTTCGGAAAAGGGACGGGTCCAATCGTTCCCGAAGGCCGCGGGCGGCAAAATCACCCTGCCGGGTGGAAAGACCGGGGAGGTGGCCATCGACTGCCGCTTCGACGGAGCCTCCGGCACCCTGCCCGTGAATGTTTCGTTCCGCTACGCCCTCACCGAGCAGGCCGAGGGCTTGTATGCCTACGGAATCTTCGAGCATCCGGCGGAACTGCCGGGCTTCTCGGTTGCCGAGGCCCGCTTCGTGCTCAAGCCCGACCCGGAGGTTTTCGATTGGCTCACCGTCGATGCCAAGCGCTCGCGGCAGATGCCGACCGGGCGCGATTGGGACCAAGGCATCCAGGCCAATCTCAAGGAAGCCCGCCGTCTGACCAGCGGGATTCACAAAGGCGCGGTGGAACACAAGTACGGCTACTCCGCCCTGTTCTCGGAATCTCCGGCCTACGGCTGGTCCTCGTCTTCCAGGAGCGTGGGCCTGTGGATGGTCAATCCCTCGCTGGAATACATCGCCGGCGGGCCGGCCAAACCCGAGCTCACCGGCCACCTCGACGTGAATCCCGGCGGGCGCCCGGTGCTTCTGAACATGTGGCATGGCAGCCACTACGGTGGCACTTCGCTGAACGTGGCGAAGGGCGAGGACTGGTCGATGGTGGTCGGCCCTTTCCTGCTCCACACGAATGAAGGCGGCGACGCCCTCTCCCTCTGGCGGGATGCCATGCGGACCGCCGCAGCGGAGATCAAGCAGTGGCCCTATCCCTGGGTGGAGAGCCCGCTCTACGTGGCTCGGGGTGAAGGATTCGCTCGCCAGCGGGAAACCCGGCTCCATGTGGGTGGGTCTGACGGCCCCCGACTACGAGGTGCGCGCGAGGTTCGGCAGCGACAAGGTCGGCTGGCAACGGGACGGCAAGCACTACCAGTACTGGGCCAAGGCCGCGGCGGACGGTAGTTTCAGGATCGGGTCGGTGCGCCCGGGAACCTACGTCCTCCGTGCCTTCGCCGACGGCGTGCTCGGCGAGTTCCAGAAGGACCGCGTGGTCGTCGGGCCAGACAAAACCTTGGCACTGGGGAATCTCGTCTGGGAGCCCTGGCGCTCCGGTCCCACCGTTTGGGAAATCGGCGTGCCCGACCGCAGCGCGGCGGAATTCCGCAACGGCGACCGCTATTGGATCTGGGGTCGTCATCTCGAATATCGGAAGCAGTTCCCCCGCGGCGTGGACTTCACCATCGGGAAGAGCGATTGGAAGAAGGACTGGAACCTCTGCCAACCCCTCGAGCTCGATGACAGCGGCCGCGTGCTCGGGGACTCGACCTGGAAAGTCCGCTTCGACCTGAAGGAATCCGTCGATCATCGCCTCCGCATCGCCCTCTGCGGCCACCGGGCCAACGACCGCCTGGTGGTCACCGTGAACGGCAACCGCATCGGCGACAGCGGACGCTTGCCGGAAAACGGCGTGATGCACCGCGATGGCCACCGGGGCCTGCTCACCGAGCTCGGCTTCCCCATTCCGGGCGATATCCTGAAGAAAAGCGGCAACGTCCTGGAACTCCGCCTCGAAGGACAGGTATGGCACCAGGGCTTGCTCTATGATTACCTCCGCTTGGAGCAGATCGATCCCGCGCGGGCAAACGGAACTCTCTGACACGATCCCATGCGCGCTCGCCTCTTTGCCTTGCTCCTGACCCCGTTGCTGGCGTGTGCCGACGACACCGCATGGCCGCCGGTCACGCGGGAAGCGAAGCCCTGGACCCGCTGGTGGTGGCTCGGCAGCGGTGTCGATGCCGCCAATCTAACAAAACAACTCGAGCAGTTCTCGAAGGCCGGTCTCGGCGGCGTCGAGATCTGCCCGATCTACGGTGCGAAAGGCTACGAGGACCGCGACCTCCTCTTCCTCTCCGAAGCCTGGACAAACGCCTACGCCCACACCGCGAAGGAGACCGCCCGCCTCGACATGGGCGTGGACCTCACCACCGGCACCGGCTGGCCCTTCGGCGGCCCATGGGTCGATGACTCGAACGCCTCCGCCTCGCTGGAAAGCGTGCAAGCCCGCGCCGAAGGCGGCAAGCCACTCACCCTTGCCCTCCCGAAAGGCCGCATCGAAGCTCTCTCCGCCTGGCCCGAATCCGGCGACCCTATCGACCTCTCTTCCCACGCGAAAGACGGCCGCCTGAACTGGACCTCGCCCGCCGGCAAATGGGGCATCCACGGTCTCGTCTCGAAGCACGCCATCCAGAAGGTGAAGCGCTCGGCACCCGGCGGCGCAGGCTGGGTCCTCGACCCCTTCTCCACCGCCTCGATATCAGCCTATCTCAAGGCCTTCGACACCGCCCTCGACCGCCCCGGCGTGCCCGAACCCCGCGCGCACTTCCACGACTCCTTCGAATACTATGGCGCCGCATGGACCGATGATCTCTTCCCGCGTTTCGAGGAGCTGAGAGGCTACGATCTCCGCTCGCAGTTGCCCGCCTTTCACGGCGAAGGCGACCCCGACACCGTCGCCCGCGTCCGTGCCGACTACCGCGAAACGATGAGCGATCTCCACCGCGTGTATCTCGCTATGTGGCACGATTGGGCCACTTCGCGCGGCAGCCTCACCCGCAACCAGGCCCACGGCTCCCCGGGCAATCTGTTAGATCACTACGCCGTCGCCGACATCCCCGAAACGGAGATCTTCCGCCACGTTGGCGAGGAGCAGATCCCGATGCTCCAGTTCGCCTCTTCCGCCGCACACGTGACCGGCAAGAAGCTCGTCTCCGCCGAAACCTTCACCTGGCTCGACGAACATTTCCGCGTCACCCCCGCCAAGCTCAAAGAAGCCGCCGACTTCGTCTGGCTCGGTGGGGTGAATCACATCCTCTTCCACGGCATCCCGTACTCGCCCGAGGATGCCGGCTGGCCCGGCTGGCTCTTCTACGCCTCCACCCACATGGGCCCGAACGGCGGCCTGTGGCGGGACCTTCCCGCCTTCAACGCCTACATCGCCCGCTGCCAGGCTGTCCTTCAGTCCGGCACACCCGATGCCGAAGTATTGCTCTACTTCCCGATCCACGATCTGTGGCACGATGGAGCGAAGGACCTCCCGCTCTTCACCGTCCACAATCAGGACAAGTGGCTGCATCCCTCCCCCTTCTATCGCGCCGTCATCTCGATGTGGGAATCGGGCATCCCCTGCGACTTCGTGTCCGACCGTCTGCTCGCCGGTGCCACCGTCGAAGCCGGCAAGATCCAACTCGGCGACTGCACCTACAAGGCCCTCCTCGTTCCCGAGACCCGCCACATGACCGTGGCCACAGCACAGCGCTTGCGAGATCTTGCTTCGCAAGGTGCCCGCATCACCTTCCTCGGCGAAGCCTCCGGAACCACTCCCGGCTTCAAGGACAAGGATCAGGGTTCCGCCAAACTCTCACCTCTCTTGGCCTCCATCACCCGCGCCGAACTCGCCAGCGCCCTCCAATCCGTCGGCATCAAAGGCGAGCCCATGGCCGCAAAGAAACTCCGCTTCGTGCGGCGCAAGCATATCGACGGCTGGAGCTACTTCATCGTGAATTCCTCCGGCGCCAACATCGACACGAAGGTGACCTTCGCCACCCCGATGAAATCCGCCGTGATCTTCGACCCGATGCATGGAAAGAGCGGCGTCGCCTCCACCTCCGACGGCATCCGCCTCATCCTCGCTCCCGGCGAATCCCGCATCCTTCGCACCTACACCGACCGAGACGCCCAGGGTCCGCCATGGAAAGACATCGAAGCCGGTGCCCCACCCCTCGCCCTGAAAGGCAACTGGTCCGTCCGCTTCCTCGAAGGCGGCCCCGAACTCCCCCCTCCCTTCGAAACCAAA
>CBFGPU010000026.1:0-11049 GCA_965650715.1 uncultured Haloferula sp.
CACGCGAGGAGGACGACTTGTTCGATCCGCATCATCAGGACTGGGGAAAGTATTGGGGCGGCGACCTTCAGGGCGTGTGGGATAAACTCGGGTACCTCCGCTCCTTCGGCATCGGGGCCATCTGGACCACACCCTTGTTCGAGCAGGTAGAGGCCGTGAGCATCGGCGAAGGGGAAGCCCGCGCTCCAATCCACGGCTACTGGACAAGCGATTTCAAGCGCATCAACCCGCGCTGGATAAACCACCCCTCGGAGAAGCGGCTCTTCACCCGCGACGACACCGTCTTCGACACGCTCCTTCAGGAGATGCACGCCGCGAAGATGAAGTTCGTGCTCGATTTCGTCTGCAACCATAGCACCCCAGCGACGACCGACGGAAAGGGCAAGCTCTACGACGATGGCGAGCTGATCGCAGACTTCGAGAACGACACGGATCACTGGTACCATCACTACGGCCCGGCCACCGACTGGTGCGATGAGTGGCAGCTTCAGAACGCCGAGGTCGCGGGCCTCGCGACCTTCAACGAGAACAACATCCGCTACCGCAACTACATCAAGGAAGCGGCCCGGCTGTGGCTGGGCAAAGGCGTGGACGCCTTGCGGATCGATACCGTCAAACACATGCCGCTCTGGTTCTGGCAGGAGTTCTGCGCGGACATCGATGCCGCGAAGCCCGATGTGTTCCGCTTCGGCGAATGGATCAACAGCGATCCCGAGGACGGGAAGTCGGCCGAATTCTCGAACCGCTCCGGCATGTCGATCCTAGACTTCGGGTTTTGCAGTGCTGCCCGCGAATGCTTCGCTGGCAAGGACGGCAAGGGCTTCAATGCTTTCACCCGGATCTTCGATCTGGACCGCAACTACTCCTGCGCCAGCGAACTGGTGACCTTCTTCGAGAACCACGATATGCCGCGGCTTCAATCGCTCGGCGTTTCGGACCGCCAACTCGAACTGGCACTCGTGCTTCTTCTCGCATCGCGGGGCATCCCCTGCCTCTACTACGGGTGCGAGCAGTACCTCCATGACGACACGGATGGCGGCGACGATCCCTACAACCGGCCGATGATGCAGCGCTGGGGCGAGACCGAAGCGACGCGGCTGATCGGGATCCTTGCCGCAGAACGGCGTTCGAACCCGGCCATCCGCTTCGGCGGCCAATGGACAAAATGGATCGACGAGAACACCTATGTTTTCCTCCGCCGCTATCGCGATGCCCGTTGCCTCGTGATGCTGAACAAGGGACCCGCAAGGAAACTGGAGCTATCCAACCTCAACTGCCCCGATGGCGGGCATGCCTGCCTTCTCACGGAAATGCAGCTCGAGATACGGCAAGGGGCCGCCACCGTCGAACTGGGCGAGCAGTCGGCCCATGTGTTTTCCGTGCGGGGAAGCGAAATCGAGGGAAAAGCGCTGGCAATGATTCTGGTAAACGGCGCGCCCACCAAACCCGGCGACCGCCTCGCCGTCATCGGCGACTGCCCGGAACTCGGCAACTGGGACCTCGAACGAGCGATTGAATTGGAATGCGTGAACCCGAACACTTGGTTCGGCGAGATCCCGTTCGATCCCAGCGCCGGCCAAACTGTGGGCTACAAGTACGTCATTCTTCCCGCCGACCAAAACGCTGCTCCCCACCGCGAAAACCGCTGGATCAGACGCCGTCTCGTACCCCCGGAAAAGTGCGTCAAGTGGCGCGACCAGTGGGAACTCTGAAGCCCGCTCCGCCGACATGGCATCCTCCGTGCGAAAAGTCCTTTGTATGAAAACCGGAAAGCAAGATGCCAAGGAGGACAAGCTGGCGACTTCCACGCGCGCGGAGAATGCAACGGTGGCTTCGGAGGACCAAGGTGCCGAGGTGGCCCAAGCGGCGGACCGGCCCACCGTGGCGGACGATTATGAAGCGTCGGCCCGGCTCGGCGCGAAAGACCGCAAGGTTCCCGACGATTTCTCGGACGAGCAATCCGCTTTCGATCGTCCCGACACGGCGACCATGGCGGCGGAGGAGGGAGGTGACGAACCCGCGCCATGAAAACCACCCCCTACTGGCTGGATGGCGTGAATTGGAGCTTCCCTCCCCTGAGGGAGGACACCCACGCCGAAGTGCTGGTCATCGGTGGCGGCATTACCGGCATTACCACCGCATGGCTGCTGGCACGCGAGGGCGTGAGGGTCGTGCTGGTGGATCGCGAGGATCCCGCGTGCCGGGACACCGGCCATACGACCGCGCACCTGACTTACATGACCGACACGCGGCTCTCGGATCTGGTGGCTGCGTTCGGGCGTCGCGAGGCCTTGCTGGCCTGGCAAGCCGGTGCTGCGGCGATGGATCTCATCTGCCAGGCCACCACGGAACTGAAGCTCGACTGTGAGTTGAAGACGGTGCCCGGGTACCTCGTGGCGGCGAAGGGCGACGACATCACGGGAGAACGCGCGACGCTGGCCCAGGAAGCGGAGTGGGCGCGGCAAGCCGGGTTCGACGTCCGCTTGATCGACGAAGCACCGGTCACCGGCAGGCCGGGCATTCGCTTTGCGGACCAGATGGAATTCCACCCGGTCCGCTACCTCCAGGGCCTCGCGAAGGAAGCGGAGAGCAAGGGAGCACGGATCTTCGCCAACACCGAGGTCACCGCCTTCGAGGATGAGCCGCGGCGCGTGAAGGCAGGTCGGCACCGGATCCACTACGACCACGTGGTAATCGCCACCCACGTGCCGCTCCAGGGCAATGCGGGCACCTTCGGGGCGGCGCTGTTCCAGACGAAGCTAGCGCTTTATTCAAGTTATGCCGTCGCCGCCCGGATCCCGGCTGCGAGTGTGAAGGAGATGATCTGGTCCGACACCGCGGACCCCTTCCTCTACCTGCGGATGTTCCGGACCGGCGACTCGGGAATCGCCATCCTCGGGGGAGAAGATCACAAGACCGGACAGGTCGGGCCGACGGAGGAATGTTACCGGAAGCTGGAGCAAACCCTCGCGAAGATGGTGCCCGAGGCGGTCGTGACCCATCGCTGGTCAGGCCAGGTGGTGGAAACCGTGGACGGTTTGCCGTATATCGGGGAGTCGGGGGACGGCCAGTATGTCGCAACCGGATTCTCCGGCAACGGCATGACCTTCGGCACGGTCGCCGCGATCATGGCAAGGGACTGGGTGAAGGACGTGAGGAATCCGTGGAGCAAGCTCTTCGATCCCGGCCGCAAGACCGGCTCCGCAGTGTTGGAATATGTGAAGGAGAACGCCGATTACCCGGCGCGAATGGTCACCGACCGGCTCAAGGTCAAGAAAGGCGATCCCGCGGATCTCGCTCCCGGCGAAGGCAAGGTGATGATCCGTGATGGCAAACGCGTGGCCGCTTGTCGCGATGCCTCGGGTGAAATCCATCTTTGCAGCGCGGTGTGCCCTCACTTGGGCTGTATCGTCGCGTGGAATGCCGCCGAGGGGACCTGGGATTGCCCTTGCCACGGCTCGCGCTTCACCGCCGAGGGCAGGGTGATCGCCGGCCCGGCGGAAAGCGACCTGAAGGCCATCGAGACTGCCGCCACATCATGAGTGGAGCAAGCCATTGCCGGATGCACCGGGGGCGGTGCATGTCGCATCCTTTCATGCACGGTAGAGCTTGGCGAGGTCCGCTTGTTCCAATGCTTTCCGGCATCGGCTCCGCGGCATGTCTCCTGCGACAAACCCGGTCCGGTTCTCGAAACCGTGCCACCAACCCAATTGCAATCATGTCGAAACTTACTTCACTCGAAACCCTGCTCGTACAGGAGATCAAAGACCTCTACAGTGCGGAAACCCAGCTGGTAAAAACGCTGCCCAAGATGGCGAAGGCCGCGACCGACGAAACGCTCAAGCAGGGATTCCTGGATCACCTGGAGGAAACCAAGGTGCATGTGGAGCGGCTTGAGGAGATCGCGAAAGTCCTCGATGCCACGCCGCGCGGCAAGGCCTGCAAGGCGATGAAAGGCCTCGTCGAGGAAGGCTCCGAAGCCATCGAGGAGGAAGGCGATCCGAGCCTGCGCGACCTGGCGCTCATCATCGCCGCCCAGAAGGTCGAACACTACGAGATCGCCGGTTACGGCTCCGCGCGTACGCTGGCCGAATGCCTCGGCCTGGATGATGTCGCGGACCTCCTGCAAAGCACCCTCGATGAAGAGGGGGCGACGGACAAGAAACTGACTGAACTCTCGAGCCAGATCATCCCCACCGCTCAGGAGGCCGGGGCTGGAACCTGATTTCCCGCGATGGCGCTCCCGCGGGTTTCCCCGGCGGGTAGTCCGCGGCGAGCGGCCATCATGGGTCCATGCTTATGAAGAGCGACCATGTCATCGCCAAGAAGCGCGAATACGAAGAGCGCTTCGGTCCCTACAATGACGAGGACTACCACGATCCCTCGCAGTGTCCGGAAGACCGGCGCTCCCTCGTGGCGGAGATCAAGGTGAGTTCGGCGGCGCTGCCGCTGGCAGCTCACTTGGCGGATTACGGGGCGGGAAGGTATCCTCTTCCTTTCGCGGCGGACCTGGAGCCCTCGTTCCACAAGATCATCCGCTGGGATCCGCACCTGCCGCGGCACGGGGCTCCGTCCACGACTTGAGATCGGTCAGATCCGTCCGGTGGAACGGATGAGATCGGCGGCCAGAGCCACGCGGGGGCCGTAGACCGGGTGGCGCGAAAGTTCGTGCAATGGCATCTCGAGGCGGTCGCTCCAGGTGCCGCGGCCGTAGCTGCCCGGGAGGTTGAACCGCAGAGGAATACCGAGGAGGTCGCTGCACATCAGCACGGCCAGACGCGAGCGGGTGCGAAAGAGCGCGGCTTGCAGCGAGGCGAGGAATTCGTCGTCGAGGGTGTCCGGAAGTGGGGGATCGAAGTCGGCGAAGCGGCGGAGGGCCTCGAGGTTGGTGGCGCCCGGTCCGCCGGGTAACTCGCGGGCCTCGGTGAGAAGATGGATATACATGGATGCCAATGGTGCATTATCGTGGTTGGCATAGGTGACGAGGCTCAGCTCGCGGAATTCATCGGGCGGGATCACGGCTCCGGTGCCGTTGCGGAGGAGTTGGGGAAAGGAGAGGTTGGCGAGTTGCAGGTCCTCCAGGGTGTTGCGCATGTAGTCCGGCATCTCGCCCATGATTTCGGCGACGAGGTCCATCTCCCCGGCGGCGTCGATGATCTGGCCGATGATCTCCCTGCCCTGCAATTCGTTCATGGCGGCGGTCAACGGGTCCTCATCGGGGCCGGGCACGAAGCGGGGCAGGAGGCCTCCCGTTTTCACGGCGGCCTCCTCTTCGGTGAGGGCGGAAAACTCCACGTGCTTCGCGCCCCCTTGCCACGGGAACATATAGGCGCGGAAGTAGCCGCGCAGGTGATCGAGCCGGCAGCCGTGGAAGAACTCCTTCTCCCAGGCCACGCGACCGCGCAGCCAGGCAAAGGAAGTCGCGCGATGGTTCTCCCAACGGTAGGGTGGCAATCCCCAGTTCTGGCCCCAGCGTTCCGCGTCCTTGGTCGTGTCGAAGTGGGCGAGCGGGCGCGTACCCATGCTCCAATCGAGGTCGAAGAGCGAAGGGTTCGCCCATACGTCCGAGCTGTTGATGCCGACGCCGAAGGACATCTCGCCCATCAGGCGGATGCCGCGTTCCTCGGCAGAGACACGGACCGACTTCCACTGGCGGTAGGACACCCACTGGATGAACGCGAAGCCCGCGCGGAGATCCTCGAGGTCATCCCGGGCCGGATGCTGGAGCAGCCAGTTCGAGGCAGACTCGAAGGTACGGTGCTCCGGGCGCCAATCGGACCACTGGGTGTTGCCTTCGTACTCGCGCACGAGCAGCCGGAAGAGCGTGTAGGCATCAAGCCAACCGGCCTGCGCCTCGCGGAACTCGCGGAACTCCCCTTGAAGCCCTTCCGCCTGCAGGTCGGTGAAGTGGTAGTAGGCGGTGAGGAGGATCTGGGTCTTCAAGGGATAGACCGCTTCCTGGCGGACATTGCCGTCGCGGAGCTGGACGAGCCAGGACTCCGGCGCGGCCTGTTCGATCATGGCATGGGTCAGGCCGGGGACATCGGCGGGCGTGATCGAAACAAGGGCCGGCGAGTGGGCGCGCGAGCTGATGGGGTTGTAAGGACTGTGGTCGCCGAAGGTCTCGTGGATCGGCAGGATCTGCAGCACACTGAAGCCGTTTTCGGCGCAGAATTCGATCGCGTCTTTCACCGCGGCGGTATCGCCGATGCCGAGGTCACGGGCATGCCTGAGCGCGTAGGCTGGGATCAATAGCCCGGCCCTCCTCCGGTCCAGCATCGAAGTGTTCATGGTTCCTTATGTTGCTTGGCGGTGATCTCGTGGCCCATGGCCTTGGCGTGCTTCTGGGTGAACTCGGCACCGAAGAGGAGGATCGCGGAAGAGTAGTAGAGCCACATGAGCACCACGATGAAAGCTCCGGCGGAGCCGTAGCTGGAGACGGTCGCTTCGCGGCCAAGGTACCACGCGAGAAGGGACTTGCCGGCGAGAAACAGACCCGTGGTGAAGGCCGCGCCCGCCCACACTTCCCGCCAGCGGACCCTCGCGCCCGGGAGAACCTTGAAGATCGCCGCGAAGAGCAGGCCGATGAGCACGAAGGAAACCACGCCGCCGATCGCGGCCCAGACCGCCGCGGGTATCGAGGCGATCTCACCCATCCGCTTGCTCAACGCCTGGAGCGCGGTCGAGAAGAGCATCGATACGAGCAGGAGGAAGCCCGTGCCGAGCACCATCGTGAACGACAGGAAGCGTTCCTTCAGCATGCCCATGAATCCCGAGGAGGCGTGCTTCTCGACATTCCAGATCGCATCCAGCGCCGACTTGAGTTGGCCGAAGAGCCCGGCGGCCCCCACGAGCAGGACCGCGACTCCCACCAGCGACATGAGCACGCTGGTGCCGGGCTTGCGGGCATGGGCGACCATGTCCTCCACGATGGCGGCACCCGAGGAACCGAGGCTCCGGCGCAGTTCGTCGTAGAGTGCGCCCCGCACCGCTTCGTCCCCGAACACGCCGCCCGCGATGGAGAGCACGATGAGGATCAGCGGGGCGATCGAGAACGCGGCGTAGTACGCGAGCGCGGCGCTGAGCCGCAGCCCCTCGTCCTGCATGAAGCCGGTGACGGAGGCCCGCAGCAAGGGCACGAATCCCTTATCCGTTGATGATTTCACCGCCATTCGGATGAAGCACTTGTCCGGTCATGTAGCCCGCCGCCGCACTGGCAAGGAACACGAAGCATTCCGCACATTCCCACGGTTCGCCGGCGCGGCCCAGGGGACTGTCGGATCCGAAGGTGGCCACTTCTTCCGCGGGAAAGGTCGCGGGGATGAGCGGGGTCCAGATCGGTCCGGGCGCGACGGCATTCACGCGGATCTTGTCATCCGCGAGCTGGCCGGAAAGCGAGCGGGTGAAGCTGACGATCGCGCCTTTCGTCGCCGAGTAGTCGAGAAGCTTAGGACTGCCGCGGTAGGCGGTCACCGAGGTGGTATTGATGATGGCGGGGTAGGGGGACTCCTTGAGATGCGGCAGCGCCGCGGCGGTGAGGTAGAACATCGCGAACAGGTTCGTGCGAAAGGTTTTCTCCAACTGGGCTTCCGTGATGTCGGCGACGGATTCCCGCGGATGCTGTTCGGCGGCATTGTTGACGAGGATGTCCAGCTTCCCGAACGACTGGATCGCCGCAGCCACCGCTTCCTCGCAGGCGGACTTCGAGCCGATGTCCGCGCGGTGGAGCAGGCAGCGCTGGCCCTTCCCGTGCACCAGCGCCGCGGTGTCGCGCGCGTCGCGATCTTCCTCCAGGTACACGATTACCACGTCCGCTCCTTCCCGGGCGAAGGCGACGGAAACGGCCCTACCGATGCCGGAGTCGCCGCCGGTGATCAGCGCGACGCGCCCGGCCAACCTGCCGCTGCCCTTGAGATCGGGGTTCTCGTAGCGCGGGGCGGGTTCCATCTCCGTTTCACGCCCTGGCTGCCGCGATTGCTCTTGCTCGGGCCGCTGCGGATGTTCCTTCGATTCCTCTTTCGATTTGTTGCCCATGACGGTGCTTGAATCGCAGGAAGCGGACCAGCGTGAAGCTTCGGGAAGGGCGGCATTTCCGGCGGAGCAGCCATGCACATTGCGTCGGTAGGTGAAGCAGCTTGCACGGAAAGGGTCAGCGCACGCAGCGCGACAGGCAGACCCGGGCCTTCAGGCGGGTGGCCATTTGTTCGAGCGCCGCCTTCCTCAACTCGGCGGACTCCGAGGCAACGCAGTCGGAGGGGACGACGATGGCGTAGTCGCGCATGTAGGCGTCGTTGGCGGTATAGAGCACGCAGATGTCCGCGGCGAAACCGGTGAGAACGAGGGTGTGCACGCCGAGGTACTGGAGCAGGACGTCGAGCGACGTCGAGTAGAAGCCGGAGTGCTTCGGCTTGAGCACGAAGTAATCGCCCTTTCCCGGAAGAAGGCGCCCGGCGACTTCGCAGGCCGGGCAATCGGGACGAGTGCAGCGGCGGACTTGCTCGCTGAAGTCCGACTGCCACTCGCCGAAGTTGTCGTTCACATAGATTACGGGGACCCCTTTGTCGGTCAGGCGCCTGCGAAGGCTGGCAATCTTCGAGGCGGCGGGGAGGGCTTGCCGGACGAGGGAGTCGCCGCCGGGGAAATCCATGGGATTGATCACATTGATCAGGAGCAGCGCAGCGTGGGTCAGCGGCTTGGATTTCATGGCGTGGCTCGTGGAAACTCCTCGCAGGAGAAGTGCCTTCCGGCGGTGGTTTCATCCCGCGCCCGGGTGATGCAAACTGCATCCGGCTTCGAGGCGGCATCGGAGTTTCCGGATGGCACAGGGTGTGCGATGGGCATGGTTGGAGCCTATGGGTAAATCCTTTTACGATCTCTCGGGGCGCACCGCCCTTGTCACCGGCGGCGGCTCCGGCATCGGTCGCGCAGCGGCCCTGACCTTGGCGAGGGCGGGTGCCCGCGTCGCCATCCTCGGGCGTTCGCTGGGGGAACTCGATGAAACCTTGAAGATGTTGGGCGGGGAGGGTGCCGGACATGTCGCCGTGATGGCCGACGTGGGCGACGAGTACGGGATGATGGTTGCCATGGCCGGCGTGGCCGCGCGCTTCAACCAGCTCGACGTGGTGGTGGCCAATGCCGGCATCAACGGCGTGTGGGCTCCCCTCGACGACCTGAAGACCGACGAGTGGGATGAAACGATCAACGTCAACCTCCGCGGCACATTCCTCACGGTCAAACTCGCGCTGCCCCTGCTCCGCAAGCGCGGGGGATCGGTGATCGTGGTGTCGTCCATCAACGGCACGCGCGTGTTCAGCAACTCCGGCGCGACCGCGTATTCGTGCTCGAAGGCGGGGCAGGTGGCTTTTGCCAAGATGACCGCGCTCGAGCTGGCGAAGGACCGGATCCGCGTGAACGTGATCTGCCCCGGGGCGATCGAAACGAACATCGAGGAATCGACCGAACGCCGCTCGCTGGAGGGCATCCATCTGCCGGTGGAGTTTCCGGAGGGCGACGTGCCCTTGACCGGAGGGAAACCGGGAACCGCGGAACAGGTGGCGGAGTTGATCGGGTTCCTCGCCTGCGACGCCTCTGCGCACATCACCGGCACGGAGATATTCATCGAAGGAGGGCAGTCCTTGTTGCAGGGATAGGGCGTGGTGGCGTCGTGGCGTGCCTTCGGGTTCTTTCCCGAGGACCCCCCCGGCCGGAAGAGCCGAGTTCTTCCGCGACGAATGAAATCCGTAAGCGCGGTGGCGACACCGGAGATGGCTTCCGCGTTCTCACGAACGCACCTACGGCAGGTGAGGTGTTGTCAGCATGGAAAGAAAAAGGGCCGCGGGCAGCCGCGGCCCCAACCATCACCATCAATCGGGGGAACGTTTATTCCTTCTCAACCACGAACTTTACCGAAGGCACGTGGACGGTGTCGACGACGCGGTATTCCTTGTCGACGGCCACCACGTTGCTACCGGCCACATAGTAGCTCACCCCCGCGCGCGGTGCGGGAAGCACCTTCACGAGTTCCGGAGGAGCCGCGATGAGATGCGGACGTTCCTTCTCCGTGATGACCACCCCGCTGCGGATGCCGCTCGCCCGCCAGGAGGTGGGGATTTCCTCGACCTTGATCTTCGTCACCAGCGCCGGCGGGAGCCCGTAGCGCTCGGTTTTGTAAGGGTCGAAGTACTTGATCACGCGCTTCTGGACCTCGGGGTCGAAGGTGCGGGTGGTCTCGGTGGTTGTCTCGGTGGTCGAGCCATCGGCGTGCTCGGTCGTTTCCGTTGTTTCGGTGGTCTCGGTCACTTCGGCGGCCAAGGGCCACGCCAACGCCAGGACGGCGAGCCCGCTCATTTTCAGGATCGATTTCATTGTCTTGTGTTTTTCGGTTGGTGGGGATGCGGACCGCGGAGATGCGGAGCCGCCGCCACGGATTTCCCTGCGCATCCGACGTGCCAGTTTTCACGGCACGAAGGTGACTTCTGTTAGATTGAAGGATGCGATGGAGCGTTTGTTTCGGAGGTGGCTTCACCGAGCGTCCGAGGGCGTGGCGAGCCGGGCGATCGCTTCAAGCAGGAGTGCGGTTCCGCGCAGGAGAGCCGGCTCGCCGGATGTCGCCAGGCCGGAGGCCTTGCGTGCCGAGGCCATGCGGTCCTGGAGATGCTCCTCCGGCCCGTTGAGGTGATCGAGGGCATCCGCGATCTTGATCATCCGTGCCTGCCATGGTGCGGAAGCGAGGAGCCGCCAGTAGTCTTTTTCCGGGCCTTTCGCGCCCTTGGAGAGCCACTCCACCCAATCGGCCACGCGGGACCCCATCGCGCACTCGAGTTTCGAATGCGCCAGTTCGGTCTTCTCCAACACGTCGTGGAGGTACGCGGCGGCCAGTACTTCCGGATCGTGGCAGCCGAACTCGCAACCGACGAGCATGGCCACCCGCGCCGCGTGGGCGATGTACGGGGTAGAAGTTCCCGGCGAGACCTGACCCTCGTGCGCTTCCGCCGCCATGGCGGCGGCGGCCTGCCAAAGGTAGGCGGCTGGCGACGATGCGGGTATCAA
>CBFGPU010000027.1:0-10805 GCA_965650715.1 uncultured Haloferula sp.
CCTTCTCGCAGATCGACGCGGACACGACAAAAATCAGCGTGACCTCCAAGCTCACGGCTGCGGACGGCGACGCTCTCTTCGGCGACACCAAAGAGGGCATGTTCGCGATCCGGGTGGACCGGACGCTGCGGTTGAAGGGCAAGGACGCGAAGGGCGGGATCGCGGATTCGGAAGGCCGGAGGGACGAGGAAGCCTGGGGCAAGAAGTCGGACTGGGTGGCCTTCCACGGGCCGGACGAGAAGGGCGAGCCCGCGGTGATCGCGGTATTCGACCATCCCTCGAACCTGCGGCACCCGACCTGGTGGCACGCGCGGGACTACGGCCTGCTGGCGGCAAACCCCTTCGGGATTCACGATTTCGAAGGCAAGGGGGACAAGCACGCGGGCGATCACGTTCTCAAGAAAGGCGAGACCCTGGCGTTCCGTTATGAAGTAATCCTCCACCACGGCAGCCTCGAATCCGCGAAGCTGGCGGAGCGCTGGGCGGAGTTTTCCAAATAGCCCGCCTACCGGCGATCCAACCCAAGCCATGAACCGCCGCCGATTCCTCAATACCTCCGCCTTCGCGGGAACCTGGTCCCTGCTCGCCCCGCACGCCCTCGCCCAAGGAGCGAATGGCGACCTGCGGGTGGCGGTGATCGGGCTGAACGGCCGCGGGATGGCGCATGTGGACGGCATTTTGAAGGCGAAGGGCGCGCGCCTGGTGGCGCTCTGCGATTGCGACGCGAAGGTGCTGGCCAAGGCGAAGGAGAAGGTGGAGAAGGGCGGGCTGAAGCTGGCGACCTACGGCGACTATCGTAAATTGTGCGAGTCGAAGGAGATCGATGCCGTGTGCATCGCGACGCCGAACCACACGCATGCCTTGATCGGGGTGACGGCCGCGGCCAACGGCAAGCATGTTTACGTGGAGAAGCCGGTGTCCCACAACGTGTGGGAAGGCCGGATGCTGGCGGAGGCGCAGAAGAAATACGGCGTGACGATCCAGCACGGTTTCCAGCGGCGCTCTGAAACGTGCTGGGCGGAGGCATTCGAGTGGCTGGGAGGCGGCGAACTGGGGAAGCTGAAGCTCGCGCGGGGATTCTGCTACAAGCCGCGGCCTTCCATCGGGAAGGTGGATGCCCCGAAGAAGGCTCCCTCGGAGGTGGACTACGATTTGTGGTGCGGGCCGCGCGAGACGGTGGACGTGCGCCGCAAGCAATTTCATTACGACTGGCACTGGCAATTTGCCTACGGGAACGGGGACCTCGGGAACCAAGGACCGCACCAGCTCGACGTGTGCCGCTGGGCGCTGGGAGACCCTTCCATCCTGCCGCCGGTGGTGCTCTCCTGTGGCGACCGCTATGTGCATCAGGACGACGGCGAGTGGGCGAACACCCAAGTGGTTTTCCTGGGCTACGATCCGGCCCCGATCATTTTCGAGGTGCGAGGCTTGCCAAAGAAGGACGTGGATTACAAGGGAGGGATGGACTCCTACAAGGGGCAGAGCATTGGGAACTTGATCGAGTATGAAGGCGGCTGGCTTGCCGGCGGACACTCCGCGGGCTGCGCGGTGTATGATCGCGAAGGAAAAGAGATGAAGAAATTCGGCGGTGCCCGGTCCCACTTCCAGAACTGGATCGATTCGATCCAGGCGGGAACCCAGGATCCGAAGCTAAGCGTGGAGAACGGACACCTTTCTTCCGCGCTGGCGCATATCGGGAATATTTCCTGGCAGCTCGGGGAGAAGAGTTCCGCCGCCAAGGTGCGGGAAGCTTTCGAGGATCCGCGGGCGGCCGAAGCCGTGGAACGGATGGAAGCCCACTTGGTCGCGAACCGGGTGGATCTCGAGAAGCAGGGCATCCGACTCGGGAAAACGCTGACCCGCGAAGGGATGAAGGAAAGCTTCACCGGAGCGGATGCCGAGAAGGCGAACGCGATGCTGAAGGGAAGCTACCGGAAGGGCTTCGAGATCGTGGTGTGAAGCACCTTCTTACTACCAGAGTTGCCGTAGATTCGCGACGTTCACCTCTTCCAGCGAAGCGACGATCCGATCCGGCGTTTCCGGTGCGAGCGCTGCCGCCGGGTGAGTGGTGGTGACGCCGAGCGCCTTCATGCCGGCGGCCCTCGCGGCACGCAGACCGACCTGGGCGTCCTCGATCACCACGCAGGCCACAGGATCAACCCCGAGCTTCGCGGCGGCTTTCAAGAAGACTTCTGGGTCGGGCTTGCCGCGGGTGACGTCTTCCGAAGCGGCGATGTCGCCGAAGTGGTCGGCGAGACTGGTGAGCGCCAGCACGCACTCGACATTGGCGCGCGGGGTGGAGGTGCCGATGGCGCAGGGGATGCCGTTTGCCTTCAGGTCTTCCAACAAGGCGACGACACCCGGCAGCGGCTCGATCCCTTCGGCGCGCAGGATTTCGCGGTAGAGGCCTTCCTTGCGGTCGCCGAGCTGCTGGATGCGCTCGTGCTCGCCTTCCTTCGCCCAGCCGAGGAGGGGCAGGATGCTTTCGTTCCGCTGGCCGAAGGTGGAGACGAAAGTCTCGTGGCTCAGTTCATGCCCCAGTTCCTCGGCGAGGGCGAACCAGGAACGGCCGTGGGCTTCATGGGAGTCGATCACCACGCCGTCGAAATCGAAGATCACCGCGGAAAGGGGCATGGCCACCGCATAACCCTGCAGCCCTTCGGATGCAACCGACGCGAGCATCATGATTTCTCCGGCTCTTGCTTGAGGATGCGCTGCAGGAGTTCGGTTTGGTACTGCTGGATCTCCATCAGGCGTTCGGAATGGCTCAGGAGCAGATGGTCGATCTTTTCGTGCAGGTGGCGGATCTCGAGCTCGGCCTTCAGGTTGATCTGATAATCCTGCATCGCCCGTTCGCGGTCGTGCGCCTCCTGGCGGTTCTGGCTCATCATGATGATCGGAGCCTGGAGCGCGGCGATGCAGGAAAGGAGGAGGTTGAGCAGGATGAAGGGGTAGGGATCGACGGCCTTTCCACCGAAGAGCTGGAGAGAGTTGAGGGTGATCCAAATGACGAGAACCGCCCCGAAGAGAAGAATAAAGGCCCAGCTCCCGCCGAAGCTGGCAATCTTGTCGGAAAGCCGTTCGCCGAAGGTCGCGGCCCGATCCTCTTCCTCCTCGGACACCGGACGCTCGGCGAGAATCTCGCGGCCGCGGATGCTATCGATGACCTCGCGCTCGAGTTCCGTCAGTTCCCCCATCTCGTTTTGAAGGGCGTCTTCGATGTATCCGGAGCGGAGCTCGTCGAGCGCGCTGCGGGAGATCCACCCCTCCGCGGGGAGATCGGGGTGGTGCTTGAGGATGAAAGCCCGGAGCAAGGGGCGGATCGAGGCAAGCGAGACGGCGAGGTGCTCCGGGACTTCCTGGCCGGTGATGGTGCATTTTTTCATGCGGCAGCATCCTGAGTCTGACGGGAGCCGGGTCAAGGCGGGTGAGATTCGCCTGTCTCCGCCCTTGGCGAGCGGCCCGGGGCTCCTACACTGCGCGTCCCATGTCCGTCCGCACGCGCTTCGCACCTTCGCCCACCGGCTACCTCCATGTCGGCGGGGCACGCACCGCCTTGTTCAGCTACCTCTATGCCCGCAAGCACGGCGGAGCCTTCGTGCTGCGGGTGGAAGACACGGATGAAGCGCGGAACACCAAGGAAGCGCGCGATGCGATTTTCTCCGGCATGAGCTGGCTCGGCCTCGATTGGGACGAAGGCGAGGGCAAGGGTGGCGACTACGGTCCCTACAACCAGAGTGAGCGGCTGGCTCACTACGACAAGTGGTTCGAGGTGCTGCGCGATGCCGGACGGGTGTACGAGGACGGCGGCGCGTGGCGCTTCCGCTTCGAGCGCAAGCCCGTCACCATGCGGGATCTCGTCTGCGGCGAGGTGACGATCGATTACCGCGACGAATCGAACACTCCGGACATGGTGATCCGCCGGTCGGACGGTTCCTATGTCTTCCACTTCGTGAACGTGGTGGACGATCTGGAGATGAAGATCAGCCACGTCATCCGCGGGGAGGACCACCTGATGAACACGCCGAAGCACCTGCAGCTTTTCGAAGCGCTCGGCGCCCCGGCACCGCATTACGCACACATCCCGCTGATCCTGAATCCGAACGGTTCAAAGATGTCGAAGCGCGACGTGGGCGCGGCGGTGGGCGATTACCCGCGGCAGGGCTTCATCGCGCCGGCGGTAACGAACTTCCTGGCGCTGCTGGGCTGGTCGCCGAAGTCCGACGAAGAGATTTTCACGATGGACGAACTCATCGAGCGCTTCTCGCTGGAAGCGGTGAACCGTTCCCCCGCGCGCTTCGACCCGGAGAAATGTGCATGGGTGAACCAACAGCATTTGTTGAAGTTGGATCCGGCCGCCTTTGCCGCGGCAGCGAAGCCCTTCGTCGTTCAAGCGGGCCTGCCGGTCGGCGACAATTATCCCGCTGTCGCGGCGGTGGTGCGCGAGAAGGTGCGGCTCCTCTCGGAGGTGCCGGCTGCGATCGGTTTCCTGCTGCGCGACGACTTCGGCTTCGAACCGGAGGCCCTGGAAAGAGTCCGCGGCAATGGTGCCGCGAAAGACCTTCTCGCAGCTCTGGCCTGCGACTTCGAATCGTTGCCGGAGTGGTCGGCGGATGCCGCCAAACACCAGATCGGGGAAACCGCCAAGGCAGCGGGAGCAAAGCCGGGACAACTCATGTTCCCGGTGCGCGTGGCCCTCAGCGGTAAGGGCGGCGGTCCGGATCTAGGCGACATTCTCGGCCTGTTAGGGAAGGTGCGCTCCGTTGCGCGCCTGCGCGCGATTGCCGCGAAGCTGGGATAGCCGCTCGTCGCCGGAGTTTGTCAGTATTCTGGTCGCTTCTTTCACAGGCGGCCATGGAATCAGGCGCGGACGAATCACCGCGTTTCAAATTGCGGGAGGGAAGCGCCAGCCCTCCCGTAATTTTGCATAATATTGCAACAAACCCGTGAGCCTCAACGAAGTAGCGCGAAACGGCCGCGGGCCTCGGCATTGCACGATGAAACGCACGAGAGGAGCTCATCCCCCGTGCACGCCCGTGCATACGGGGATCTATCAGCCATTTTGGGTGACAAATGATCTGTCTGACACCTCTGGAAGGCTTGGCAAAAGCATACCAAGACTCGGTGTTCCTCCCGGGCCGGGAACTTGACGCCAAGGGATAGCAAGGGTCGCTTAGCAGAACCCGAACCCATTCATTCGGGAGAACCCGACCCAACCCAAAATCGTGAAAAGAACCCAATCGTGGCGGAGCTATCGATGGCTCCCGGCGACAGGCCTCGCCTTGTGCGTGGCATCGACATCCGCTCAGGCAGGACTCGTGGCGGACTGGACCGCGGACACCTACGTCGAGGGCCAGAACTGGATCTCAAATACGGGAGGTATCGTAGCAACTCCGGCAGGAGCGGGCACGGCCTTCTCGATTCCGGATGCCTTCAACTCCCACAAGGGAGTCGAGTTCGACGGTGCGAGTTACTTCACCGTGGAAGGCGCGAACAACCCTCTCGGCAATGCGACGGCGATGACCTTGATCGCCGTTTTCGAGCCGTTGGGCACCGGCTCCACCGGTGGCTCGTGGTGGGAGAGCAGCGGCCTGATCGGCATGGAGCAAGGAGGCTCCACCGGTGACTGGGGCCTCGGCTGGAACAATGATCGCGTCTCCGCCGGGACCGGTGGGCCGGACATCACGATGTTCTCGAAGAGCCGAGGAATTCCCGAGCCGCAGATCGCTATGTTCACATGGAACGGCAACGTCCAGCGCCTGTATGTGAACGGCACGCTCGTGGATTCCGACTACTTCGTCTCCCCGCTGGCGCGGAATGCCTCGAAATTCGCGATCGGGGCGATGACGGAGAACGGAAACACCCCGTTCTTCGGCAGGATCGCGGAAGTGCGTCTCTACGACAGCGACGAGTCCGCGAATGCGACCACCTTGTACAACACCTTGCGAACCGCGTATTTCGCTCCGCTGGAACTCGCCTCGTCCACGATCACCGCCACCGGTGGCTCCTTCGTGGTGAAGGACACGACGGGATCCACCGCCGCGGCACCGACACCGGGTGCCTACCGCCTCTTCCTGAATGCGGTGGAAGTGCCTTCGGGGGACATTAGCGTGAGCCAGGCGGCGGGACAGACCACCGTGTCATTCGCCTCCACCCAAACTCTTAACACCGCCTACAATTTCGAGCTGACCGTGCCGCGCACGACCAACGGCGATCAGACCTTCTTCGGGACGGTGAACACGCCGCGGCTTCCCGCGACAGTCCCCGGCACCGGCGGAAATGTCGGGACTTGGGCAATCAGCGAATACGCCAATAACCCCGGCGACATCGCTGGTGCCGTCGAGATCCTGCAAGGGACCAACCCCGTGCCCGCCGCGAGCGGAACCGCTCCGGTTTTCAATCACCGCGATCCCGACACCAACAACGTCACGCAGATCGGCAATTTCAACAACGACCTGCCGATCCTGACGAACGCCGCGGGGGACCAGCAGTTCATCGTCACCGGGAAGACCCAGGTCTCCATCCCCGGGGCGGGCATCTACACCTTTTCCGTGCATGGCGACGACGGCTTCGCGATGCGCATCACGGGTGCCGGCGGCGGACGTTTCATTTCAACCGGCGGCGATGCGCAGGTTGATCTGGGCGACAGCCGGACGCTTTACCGCGACGGTGGAACCGGCGACTCGAATTCGCGCGGCGTTTATCAGTTCGATGCGGCCGGTACTTACAACATCGAGTACCTCGGCTGGGATGGGGGCGGCGGTGGCTACTACGAAGTCGCCTGGGCCCCCGGGGGATTCAGTCACGACCGCGACACCAATACCTGGTCGCTAGTCGGGACGCCGGGCGATCCGGGCGTCCCTCCCTATCAGGAACGTCACGTCACGAACCTGCCGGGACCGACAGGAACGAACGGTGCCTTCGGCGCGCGTGTCTATCGTGATGCCGGCGAGCTTGGTAGCACCTGGGACGCAAGCAACTTCCTGGCCGCCACGACGCGCACGCCTTCGGACGGCATCACCGCGGATGCACAGATGCCCTACATGAACCATCGCGATCCGAACGACGGCGGCGGCGGATCGATCCCGGGCGACCTCCCCTTCCCCGGCGACACGAACGTGGCCGAAGACCGCGTGGTCACCTCGGCAAAGGGCCGGATCAACATCACTACCGCGGGGCCCTACACCTTCTGGGGGCAAGGCGACGACGGTTTCATGCTCCGCATCAAGGGCACGAACGGTAATCCCGATCCCGCGTTTTACCGCGCCACCCAAGGAGACAACAACGGCGGCGACGGCAAATTCGAGATGTCGAACCCGAATGAAATCTTCTTCAACGGCGGCACCGGCAACGCGAACACGCGCGGCATCATCAACCTCCCGGTCGGCACCTACGATCTCGACTACATCCATTTGGAGCAGACCGGAGGCTACTACCACGAATTGACCGCGGCGACCGGTGAATGGCCCCACGGCACCACGCCTCCGAACGGATTCCAGTTGGTCGGTTTTGCCCCGCCATCCACCACCGTCTCCGTCCCCGGGATTGCCGAGCCGGGCTGGACCGTGGAGAGCGGCGAGGTCGGATTCTACGACAACAACATCGCGGGTGCCGAGCAGCGCATCAACGACACGCTCGCCGATCCAACCGCACCGGCGGAAAAGACCAGCGTGTGGGACAAGATCGATTTCTTCGATCCTCAGGATGGAGCGCAGAACGTCTACACCGGCACCAACCCTTGGCCCTTGAACGGACCCGAGGCCGAGAACGACTTCTCGATCCGCGCCACCGGCATCGTGAACATCACCGAGGCGGGAACCTATCACTTCGGTTTCCAAGGTGACGACGGCGGTTACCTCTATATCTACGGTCACAACGGCACGACGGATCCGACTCTCTCGATCCTCACCACCAACCTGCCGGCAAACGCGGTGGTTGGCGCGGCTCCCGGCAGCAGCGTGAACAACGCGGTGCGCGTGGACACCCCCACCGGCAACAGCCGCACGATCGTCAGCGTGCCGCTGAATGTCGGCCAGTACCGGATCCAGACGCTGGTCTTCGAGGTCGGGGGCGGCTTCTATTGGGAGGTCTACGGGGCGAAGGGCCCGCTCGATCCAAGCACGGTCCTGCCGTTGTTGGTAAAGGGTTCCGGAAGCACGGTGAACCTGAGCAACGGGCTGGCGCTGGTGCAGCAGGGATCGGCAACGAATCCGGGCTTCCAGATCGTGAACGCCACCCTCGTGAAGGGACCGCCGACCACGGCACAGTTCAGCTTCGGGTCGCAGAACGGCTCGACCTACTCGGTCGAAGCATCCACGAACCTGTCGAGTTGGACGACCGTGCTCAACAACATCACCGCTACGGGCACGAGCACTCCGGTCTCGGTCAACCTCTCCGCTTTCCCGGCGCTGAACGGCCAGCCGAAGGTCTTCTTCCGGGTCCGCGAGAATTGATCCGGCCTTCCCGAACCATCGCAGCCGCCGTCGGGCTCCACCCGGCGGCGGCTTCTTCGTCCGGTTGACGAGCGGGTGCCCGCCCTGCATGGTTCGCGTCCACCGGATGGACGAAACGCTTTATACCTTCGACGACCTCTCCTCGCGCGAGCGGCTGGATGCCGGACAGGCAAAACCCGCGCGGCTGGCGGTCATCGGTTTTCCGGTCGCGCACTCGCTCTCGCCGCGGATGCACCAGCCCGCCTTGGACGAAGCGGGCATCGACGCACGCTACATCAAGCTGCAAGTGGAGCCGGACCAGGTGGGAAGGGCGTTTGCCAGGATGAGCGAGTTGGGATTCACCGGCTGCAACGTGACAGTGCCCCACAAATTCGAAGCATTGGCCGCGTGCGACACGGTCGATGCCGGAGCGACGGAAATGGGGGCGGTGAATACGGTGGTCTTCCGCGAGAATGGAATCGAGGGATACAACACGGACGGCTATGGCTTCGAGGAAGCCGCGCGGGAAACGCTGGGGACGGATCTGAGCGGTGCCCGCGTGTTGATCGTCGGCGCAGGTGGAGGAGCGGGCGGTGCCATCGCCACTCATTGCGCGCGCAAGGGGGTGGCCAAGCTGATACTGGTCAACCGCAGCATCGACAAGATCGAGGAACTCGCGAGCCGCTTGCATCGTCACCACGGCCAAGTGGAAATCGCGACTGCAGGATTGGATCATCCGGGGCTGGCCAAGCTGGCGACGGAAGCCGATCTGATCGTGAACACATCTTCATTGGGACTGAAGGAAGGCGATGCCTCCCCGCTTCCCGCAGAGTGTTTCCGTGCGGGACAGGCGGTCTATGACACCATCTATCGGCTAGGCACGGCATTCCAGGAAACCGCCCGCGCCGCCGGAGCACGGGTTGGCACCGGTCAGGCAATGCTCCTGCACCAGGGGGTGAAGGCTTTCCGGATCTGGTTCCCGGGGACCGATCCGGTATCCGCTATGCGAAGAGGGCTCAGCGGCGGGCAAGTCACTGCCCGGCCGTGATCGGCGTGACCGGGATCTCCAGCCAGTGCGTGGCGAGGAGTTCGTCGATGTGGAAGACCCGCGTCTCGTCGCCAGTGCGGCTGATCTTCAGGCGGAGCCGGATCATGCCATCCGGATCATTCGAGAACGCCTTGCAGCCAAAGGCTCCAATGTTCTTTTCGCGGGCTTCGAAGGCATCCTCGATGGCACGGCCGAGTGCACTCGCGCGGAGGACACGGACTTCCGGAGAAGGCGATACGACCTCATCCGGGTGACCGGGTCGGGGCCGGTAAAGCACCATGCCGATGCTCTCGTCGCTCCGCCCCCCCGCGCCGATTCTCTCCCGGGCAAGCACGCGGAACTCCCCTTCCCCGGGACCTTGGGCGGCGAGGAAAAGTGCCCATGGCTCCGAGCCGGCGCAGACAAAGGCATCCCAATCCAATTTCCACTCGCCCCTGTCTTCGAAGAAGACCGCTTCGAGCGATTCGCCGTTCTCCCTGCTCCACATCGTCTCGATCCCGGTTCCGGCGGGAGTGTGGATGACGTTCTGAAGCGCTAGGGAAAGTGTCTCCGGCGAGGGCACCGCCGGGTTCAACTCGTAGTAACGGGTCATCCGGGAAACGGCTTGTTCCGATCGGATCACATGCTGTGAACGCTGGGCGGAATCCGTGGCATTGAGAAACGCGAGGAAGTGGTCGGAGCATTCCTGGAGGTGATCCTGGAGCAATTGGAGATCGGCGTCGGAAAGCCGATCGGCCTTCTCCACATAGTCGGGGGAAGGCGTGGGCGCGGAATTCGGAATGCGTTTGAGGAAAAGAGCGGCAAGCGCCACCAACCCGACCCAGCCGGCGACGAATAACATCAGGGCACGCGCCTTCTTCCTGCCGTGGCGGCTGCGTTTGCCGTGGCGGTGGGAGGAGCCATGCTTGCGCACTCTCCGCCTTTCCCGACCAACCAGGACCGGCGCGGAAACCCGGGCTTCACCCGTCACCGGGTCGTGACCACATTCGGGACATGGACCGCGGGTTTCGGGATCGGCAGGCGCCTTGAAGAGCTTGCCGCAATGGCAGCAGTGGAACCAAGCACCGGGAATCTCGCTCACGGCCAATTTGCTAAGGGGAGACCCAGCCATTGTGAAGTACCTCCGTGATGAGGAAGAGGTTTGCGGCTTCGGCTTGCTGCCGTTTCACCTTCAAGGTAACTGCGACTGCCGCGCCGGAGGAGAGAAGGAGGGAGCCTTCATTGAGGCTTCGCTTGAGAAAGCGGGCCTCCTCCGAGTCCGCCGACGCGAAGGCCCAGACGACATTTTCCCCCGAAAGGTCCGCGAGTTGATAGGAACGGAACGC
>CBFGPU010000028.1:0-10698 GCA_965650715.1 uncultured Haloferula sp.
ACATGGCCGCGCTGGATCGCGTGAAGGAGCTCCGCTACCCCACCCTGCGGACGATCATCGACGGCGGCTGCGACCCGGTGGACGGCATGCCCTTCCTGGTCACGGAATGGGTGGAGGGCCAGCGTTTGTCCGAATTGCTGAAAACCCGCCCGCTCAGCCCGGGCTCGACCAAGGCGCTGATTTCCCACGCGCTCGAGGCCTCGAAGGAACTCACCCAGGCATTCGGCGAGGAAGCCGTCTGGGTCGAAGCCACGCCCGAGTCGATCGTGCTGCCGGTGGACGGCGAGATGGTTAAGTTCTGGATCTGTCCGATGAAATGGCTGGCCAGCCCGAAAAAACGCGGAGGCCTTTTGCCGCTCGCCGATTTGGCCGGCAAGGCGCTCCACTGGCGCGGCAAGCCGGTCGCCGGAGCCGCAGAGGGGCTCGGGACCTGGGCGAAGGCCGTGCGGACGAGCCCGAACCGCTGGTCGCTCGACGAAGCGCTGCAGGCGCTCCACGAGCCGCTTTCGATCGTTGTTGGCACCGACCAGCCGACCCCGCCGGGCGGGGTTCCCACCGTGCCAATGAAGGCGGCGGCGAAGGCCGGCCCCAAGATGGTTCAGAAAAAGCGCTCGGTGCTGCCCGCCCTCTTCGCCTTCCTGCTGGTCGCGGCAGGTGCCGCGGGTGGATTCTACTTCTTCAAGCTCCGCGGCGGGAAGCTGAGCGACCTGACCGCCCGGGTTCAAAAGGCTCCGGCACAGCCGCAGGCAAAGAGCGCCTTGGAGTTCGGCTCCGGCGACATGAAAGATGCCGCCACAAAAGCGGCCGAAGCACCAAAACCCGCAGCGACCGCGCAGAAGGAATCCGCGCTTTCATCCATCAAGAATTCCCCTCCGGTCCAGCCTGCCTCGTCCGCCCCTGCGCCTGCGACTCCTGCACCGCCTTCTTTCGACGCGAACCCGGCCAATCAGCTCGTAGGAAAGGTCATCGACATCGGCGAGCCCTCCGGAGGCAAGGTGCAGATCGAACTCTATGCCCAAGGGGCAACCCGCTTTGTCACCGTCGCGCTGGGACCGGACGGCTCGAATCCGGGTCCAAGCGATCTCGCGCCCTTCGAGGGCAAGGTCATCCGCGCCACCGGTGAGTTCAGCGACGAAGGCGGCGGTCGCGGGAAAGTGCTGCACGTCTCCAAGCTCAGCCAGATCGAGACCAAACCCTGAGGCAACCGCTGGCCTTGCCTTGATCGCGCCGTCCGCATCGCTCGCATCCGTGGATTTCCTCGCGCCGAAGGAAGTCATCGCCCTCGCTGCTTCCGGGCTGCACACCGCGGGCGACCTGCTCGAATGGCTGCCGCGGCGCTACGAGGACCGCCGTAGATTCGATGCTTTTCCTGCCCAGGCCGGCGGCCCCCCGGTCTGCCTGCGCGGGACGGTGGTCGATTCGATGAAGCGCGCCTTCGGTCCGCGGAGGAAGTTTTACGAAGCGGTGGTGATGGACGGTACCGGCGGCGTCTTCGGCTCCGGCAAGGTGACCTGCCGCTGGTTCAACATGCCCTTCATCCACAAGATGGTCGCCTCGGGGCAGGAGGTCATCGTCTATGGCAAGCCGAAGGACTCCGGCGGCAAGCTGGTGATCGATCACCCGGAATTCGAGGTGATCCGCCTGGATGGCGGGCCTTCGATCCATCTGGAACGCATCGTGCCGATCTACCGGAATGTCTCCGGGATCGCGCAGCGGCGGCTGCGGGAGATCATCCACGAGCTGCTGGAAAAGATCGACCCTGCGGCTCTGGCTCCCGCTTACGACGTCGATCCCAGCTACCCGCGTCACGAGGCATTCCGCGAGGTCCATTTTCCGGAAGCGCTCGAACAGGCCGAGGCCGCGCGGCGGCGCTTCGCGCTGGAAGAATTTTTCGCGCTCCAGCTCAACGTGGTTTGGCGGCGCGCCCGCAACCACGAACACAGCGGCCGGGTGCTCGGCACGAAAACGACCCTGCTCAAGCGCTTCTACGAGAGCCTGCCCTTCGACCTCACGGGGGCGCAAAAGCGCTCGATCAAGGAGATCGTCGCGGACATGCGCGAGCCGCGGCCGATGAACCGGCTGCTGCAGGGCGATGTCGGCTCGGGCAAGACCTTCGTGGCGATGGCGGCAATGCTTCTCGCGATCGACTCGGGTTGCCAAGCCGCGCTGATGGCCCCGACCCAGATCCTCGCGGAACAGCATTTCCTCACCTTCCGCAAATGGCTGGAGCCACTAGGAGTGCGGGTCATGCTGAAGACCGCCGCGAAAGAGGAAGGCACCCACCTGCCCCTCGAAGGCGCGCCGCAGGTCCTGATCGGCACGCATGCACTGCTCTTCGACAAGGTCGCCTTCACGGACCTCGGGCTCGTGGTGATCGACGAGCAGCACAAGTTCGGCGTCGTGCAGCGCTCAAGGCTCATCGCCCAAGGTACGACCCCCGACGTACTGGTGATGACCGCCACGCCGATCCCGCGCACGCTGACGATGACCATCTATGGCGATCTCGACGTTTCGATCCTCGACGAGCGCCCGGCCGGCCGCGGCAAGATGATCACCGCGCTGCGCACCACCGCGAAGCAGACGGAGGTGACCAAGTTCGTGAAGGACCAGCTTGCGGCGGGTCGACAGGCTTACCTCGTGTATCCCCTGGTGGAGGAGAGCGAGTCCCTCAAGGCCGAGTCCGCCACCGAGGCTTTCGAGAAATGGCAGAAGCGCCTCGCCGGACATGAAGTCGGCATGGTTCACGGCAAGCTCGACTCCGAGGAGAAGGATGCGGTCATGCGCCGCTTCCGCGACGGCGAGGTCCACGCACTCGTCGCCACCTCGGTGATCGAGGTCGGTGTCGATGTCCCGAATGCGAACCTGATGATCATCCATCATGCCGAACGCTTCGGCCTCGCGCAGCTTCACCAGCTCCGGGGCCGAATCGGCCGCGGCGAACACAAGAGCTACTGCATCTTGCTCACGGATGGTAAGAGCGCCGACGGTATGGAGAAACTCGCCGTGATGGAGAAGACTTCGGATGGATTCCTGATCGCGGAAGAAGACCTCCGGATACGCGGGCCCGGGGATGTGCTCGGGACGATGCAGAGTGGCCTCGGTGATCTAAGGTTCCCCGACTTCCTCGCGGATACGGCATTGCTCCGTGAAGCGCGGGCTCTTGCGGATCGAGTGATCGGGGAGGATCCGATGCTGGCTGGCCTACATACATCTCTACGGGGAATGATTCACGAGGCGCCATCGCCCGCCGCACAACGCGGCTAACATGAGAATGCCGGTGCCCGATTTCCAGTCCATCCAAGACTGTTTCCTCCACGACGACGGAAGCCTGCCCGGAATCGAACTGAGATTCGGCCACGTGCGGGAAATTCCCGGGGTTTACGAATTCCTATTGGCCCGCTCAAGGATCACCACGCCCGAAGCAAGCTTCTGGGACGAGGTCGCGGAGCGCGAGGTGCGGTTAGATTCAGTTCCAAATGCCGCATCTTTCGTGGTCAACGGCACTACCGACTGCGTCCGTCTTTGTGTGATAACGCAGGTCGCGGGAGTCGACCTTCCCGAACTTGGTCTATTTGTCTTCCGAGAAAACCTCGAGTTGGACTGGCGCATGGGTCCGGAATGGACCGAGGACAAGGTTCTGGCATTCTTCGAATTGCTCCATCTCCTCAAAGAGCTGGCACCATCACTAGAGCTTGCCAATCCCGACTTGGAAGGAGTGGTGAACCCGGCCGCGTTCTTCCGTTTCTGGGATGCCTATGAGCTGGAAAGGCGAACACGCTAAGATCCGGATCACGTCGCCTGCGCTGACAGGCTCCGCCACAAATGCAGCACCGCGTAGCTCCGCCACGGCCGCCATGGCTGCGACATTTCTTCCGCCTGCTTCGCGCCCACCCTGCCGAGCGCGTTGCGCACCGCGATGTCCTCCTTCGGAAAGGCATCCGGCCAACGCAGCGCCCTCATGGCGATGTAGTGCGCGGTCCATTGACCGATCCCGGGCAGGGCGATCAGTTGACCGATGACCGCTTCCGGGTTCGCGCCGGGTTCGAGCGAAAGCGCTCCCGAATGAAAAGCACGCGCCATGGCGATGATGCTCGCGGACCTTGCGCTCACGATACCGAGCTTGGCCACATCATCCGGCGTCGCCGCTGCGACCTTCGATGCGAGCGGCGACAAGCGCGATAGCCCGGGAAACGGCGTCTCGATCTTCTCACCGAAGGCCTCGGCAAAACGGCAGGCAATGGTGGTGGCGGCCTTCACGGTGATCTGTTGGCCGATGATCGCCCGCATTGCCATTTCGAAGCCATCGAAGGCTCCCGGCACCCGCAAGCCGGGATGCTTTGCCACGCTTTTCTTCAGGAGCGGGTCCTTCCTCAAATGCTCCGCGATCAAATCCGGGCGTGCGGCGAGATCGAAGAGATTGCGCAGCCTGCCGAGCAGCGCGGGCAGCACCGGCGTGAGCGAGTAGGTGAACTCCACCAGCAGCGCATGCTTCTCCGCCGCATGGCTTATCTTGATCCAACCCTTGTGTTTCCCGAGGCGAACGGTCCGCATGTAGCTCCCGTCCTCGACGAATTCCACATCGCGGATCGCCCGCAGCCTGAGGAAGTCCAAGGTGCCTTCCCAATCGTAGGGCGGCCGATAGCTCAACTGCAGCGTCGCGGTATCCGCCGCGTCGATCTCTGCTCCGTGTTGCACCGCCTCCTTCCGCAGACGGGTCGGCGGCATGCGGTAGCGGGAGCTGAAGGCATCGTTGAAACGGCGCAAACTCGAGAAGCCGCTGGCAAAAGCGATCTCGGTAACCGGCAGCCTGGTTTCTGTCAGCAGTTGCTTCGCGAGCAGCAAGCGGCGCGTCTGCATCAGCTCGATCGGCGACACGCCCAGCTCCTTCTGGACGATGCGCCGCAACTGGCGCGAACTGATCCCGAATTGCGCGGCGATCTCCTCAAGGTTGGCTCCATCGTCGGCCAAACCTTCGTTCATCCGGTGAACGATCAGGTGGGCGATCCGATGCGCGTTGTCCACCGGCGCATTCCCCGGTGCCAGTTCCGGGCGACAGCGGAGGCAGGGACGGAACGACGCCTTCTCGGCAGCCGCCGCACTTTCGAAGAAACGGCAGTTCTGCAGCTTCGGTGCTTTCACCGTGCAGATCGGCCGGCAGTAGATGCCCGTGGACGTGACGCCGACGAAGAACACGCCGTCGAAGCGCGGATCCCGCGAGGTCATCGCGGTGTAGGCGGCGGTCGGCTCGATCTCGGTCATCGGTGCAGCGTAGCCGAAGGAGCCGCTCGCGCTGGCCATTTCCGGACACGGGAATATTTTTGTTCTCATGTCCGGAAACGGCCAGCAGCATTTCCGGGACGGGTCATAGTGAGGGCATGAGTTCTTTCTACAAAACCATGGATTCACCGGTCGGCCTTCTGACCCTGGTGGCGAATGACAAGGGTCTGGCGGCCATCCTCTGGGAGAATGACGACCCGGACCGCGTGCGGCCGGGGCCGATGGAGGAGGACGGAAACCATCCCGTACTAGTTGAAGCGGAACGGCAATTGACGGCTTACTTCACAGGGAAGCTCGAGCGCTTTTCGCTGCCCCTCGCCTTCACCGGCACGGAGTTCCAGAAGAAGGTGTGGGCGGCATTGACCACCATCCCCTTCGGCGAGACCCGGAGTTATGCGGAGATCGCCCGCCAGATCGGTCACCCGACGGCGGTCCGCGCCGTGGGCGCGGCCAATGGCAAGAATCCGATTTCCATCGTCGCTCCCTGCCATCGGGTGATCGGCTCCAATGGCAAGTTGACGGGCTTTGCCGGCGGCTTGGAAGCGAAGGCGCTTTTGTTGCGGATGGAGTCCAGGGAGGAAATCCCGGCGCTGCAATTGTGACGCTGCCATCCCCCTCACGAGCGAATTTCCGCGAAATACCTCGCTACGGAATCCGACAGGCGCTATGGCGATCCCCTTGGCTCCCCCGGCCGGGTTTCCCAACTGTATTCCCGTGAAAATCACGCTCAACGACTCCATCCCCGAGGACAAGCGGCCCCTGGTCGAGGAACTGGTGAGGACTTTCATCAAGTCCCCGCAGTTCGTATGGCTGCCAAGCCGCTTCCCGCGCTACGTGATGTTCATCGAGCCGGGGCCGAACGACAGCGCGGAACCGGAGAACGGCTCGATCTTCGAATCGCCGCAATCGGGAAAGCGATCCCTGTCCTCCGTTACCAACTTCCTCGAAGATCGCATCAAGCTCTGCCTGACCGTCAAGGCATAGAGGTTTGGTTTTTCGATATACTTTGACTCCGCCGGACGCACGCGTACGGTCGGTTGTTTCGTAGGGGGCTTTGGGCCGCTTGTCGGGATCTTCGGATTCCGCCGCCATGAAGAGCGCGAGATCGTTTTGACTCCGCCGTCATGAAAGCTCCCTCGCCCACCCGTCATATCGCCTTCATTGGCAACTATTCGCCGCGACGATGCGGCATTGCCACCTTCACCAGCGATATCTGCGAAGCCATCGCGGCGGAGTTCCCCGCCGCGAGCTGTTTTGCCGGGGCAATGAACGACCGGCCGCAGGGCTACGACTATCCCCCGCGGGTCCGCTTCGAGATTGATCAGGACGATCCGGAATCCTACGCCCGGGCGGCCGAGTTCCTGCACATCAACAATGTCGAGGTCGTTTCGGTACAACATGAGTTCGGGATCTATGGCGGGCCCGCCGGCTCTCATCTGCTGGGTTTCCTGAGCCAGCTGAAGAAGCCCGTCGTGACCACGCTTCACACGGTCCTCAAGGCACCCGACACGGCACAGCGCGAGGTGATGGAGCAGTTGGACCAGCTTTCGAACCGGTTCATCGTAATGGCCGAACGCGGCCGCAGCCTGCTCGCCGAGGTCTATGGCGTGGCTCCCGGCAAGATCGACCTGATCCCGCACGGGGTGATCGATATGCCCTTCATCGATTCGAACTTCTACAAGGATGTCTTCGATGCGGAGGGCAAAACGGTCCTCCTCACCTTCGGCCTGCTCTCGCCTAACAAAGGCATCGAGACCGCGATCAAGGCGTTACCGGCGATCCTGGCAAACCATCCCGAGGTCGTCTATCTGGTGGTCGGAGCCACTCATCCGCACCTGATCGCCACCCAGGGCGAATCGTATCGGGAAGGATTGAAGACCCTCGCCCGCGAATTGGGAGTCCAGGATCAGGTCGTCTTTCACGACCGGTTTGTCTCGATGGACGAACTCAAGGAATTCATCGGCGGGGCGGACATCTACATCACGCCCTACCGGAACGAGGAGCAGATCACTTCCGGCACGCTGGCCTACACTTTCGGGGCGGGGAAGGCGATCATCTCGACACCCTATTGGCACGCCCGGGAGCTTTTGGCCGGGGATCGCGGGGTAATCATTCCCTTTGCCGACCCCGGGGCGATCACAGCCGCGGTAAACGATCTTCTGGCACATCCCACGCGGATGACCGCAATGCGGAAAAAGGCATGGAAGGAAGGCCGCAAGATGACCTGGCCGCAGGTCGCCAGACGCTACATGGAAAGCTTCGACCGCGCCCGCGCCGGACTGAGCGAGCCAACCACCGCCCTGATGGAAAAGCGCGGCTCCAGCAACGGCTACTATCCGATCCCGCAGCCGAAGCTCGATCATCTGTTCCGGATGACGGATCACACCGGGATCTTCCAGCACGCCATCTACAACGTGCCCAACTACCACGAGGCCTATTGCACGGATGACAACGCGCGCGCCTTCATCTTCACCATCGTCCATCAGGAGGAACACGGGCGGGATCCGAAGATCGAAGATCTTGCGAGCTCATATCTCGCCTTCCTCTGGTACGCTTTCGACGCCAATACCAGGCGCTTCCGGAACTTCATGAGCCACGAGCGGCATTGGCTGGAAAGCAAGGGATCCGAAGACAGCCATGCACGAGCCCTCTGGGCCGCGGGAACCGCCTTGGGCCGCTCCCCGAACGAGGGCTATCGCAATCTTTGCGCGCTGCTGTTCCAGAGAGGACTCGGCGCGGTGAAGCACTTCAGTTCGCCGCGTGCATGGGCCTTCACGCTCGTCGCCATCCACGAATACCTGCGAGCCTTCACGGGCGACCGCGAGGTCGCGAAAATGCAGGAGATCCTCGTGGCCCGGCTCATCGATCTCTTCCACGCCAACTCGGGACCGGACTGGCTGTGGTTCGAGCGCATCGTCACTTACGACAACGCGAAACTCCCGCACGCGTTGATCGTTTCGGGCAGCCATCCGGCAATCGAAATCGGTCTCATCTCGTTGCGCTGGCTGATTCAGGAACAAACCGGGGACGGCGGTCAATTCTCGCCGATCGGCTGCCACGGCTTCTGGCCCCGCGAGGCGGAGAAAGCCCGCTTCGACCAGCAACCGGTGGAAGCCCACGCCATGATCTCCGCCTGCATGGCCGCCCACGAGGTTACGGGGGAACAGATCTGGGCCGACGATGCGCGCCGTTGTTTCGAATGGTTCCTCGGCCGCAACGATCTGGGGATTCCCCTGTACGACGAGAACTCGGGCGGTTGTCGCGACGCGCTCTTGCGCGACCACATCAATCAAAACCAAGGAGCCGAATCCACCCTCGCCTTCCATCTCTCCCGGTCCGAGCTCGATCGTCACGACCGGAGAGCCCTTGCCACTTCATGACACCACCCGTCCCCCTTTCCACCGGCATCCATATCCGGCCCGACAATGCCCGTGTGCTCGTGCGCTCGTTCGTTCCCGGGAATCGCTCCTCAATCCTCCGCATCGTCGAGCGGGCGCTCCTTCCCCCGGAAGAGGAGATTGCCGACCGGCTCGCGCACCTCCATGCCCACTTCGATGCAAGGCATCTGCGGATCGAAGCGGCGTGGCTGCGCCACTATGAAAAAGTCAGGTCCCACGTGCCTCATGAGGACTCCCTCTCGGATCAACGCCGACTCTACATCGGAGCCCTGTTCTCCGGCGAGTACGCGCTCGAGTCCGCAGCGCTCTTCAACCCGTCCATCGTGCCCCATCCCGACCAATCGGGGCTGGCCGGGGACGAGCTGCGTTTCATCATGAGTCTCCGCGCCACGGGCGAGGGCCACATCTCGTCGATCACCTTCCGCACCGGGATCATCCGCGGGGACCATTCCATCTTCATGGAAGAGCCGTCGCGGCATGTCACCGCGCCCGAGCTGAAGGCAGACCCGTCTTTCCGCCGGACCGCGTTCTTTCGCAAGCTCCACGAGATGGAGTTCGATAGTCCGTGGTCGCGGACGCTGATGCAATCGCTGGGCGACCACTTCACGCGCAGCGAAATGAACTCCGCAATCCGCACCGCGGGAGGAACGACACGCCAGGCCTCCCGCGCGGCCCGGAGAACGGTCGAGTGCATGCGCTGGCTGGCGGAGGTGAACTACGAGGTCCGCTTCGCCCCCGCCGTGCCGCTCTCCGAGCGGATCATCTTCCCCGCCTCTCCGAGCGAGAGCAACGGCATGGAGGATGCCCGTTTCGTCCGTTTCACCGCCGACGACGGCGCGGTGACGTACTACGCCACCTATACCGCATACAACGGGCGCACGATCCTGCCCCAACTGCTGGAAACATCGGATTTCCTCGAGTTCCGCGCCGCGACGCTCAATGGCGCCTCCGCCCGCAACAAGGGAATGGCGCTGTTCCCGCGCAAGATCCGCGGCAAATACGCGATGATCTCACGCCACGACGACGAGAACCTCTATCTGATGTATTCGGATGACCTCCACCTCTGGGAAGACGCACTGCTGCTGCGCCGCCCCGGCGAGGAGTGGGAAACCGTGAAAATCGGCAACTGTGGCTCGCCCATCGAAACCGAGGCCGGGTGGCTGGTCCTGACCCATGGCGTCGGGCCGATGCGACGCTACTGCATCGGTGCCATGCTGCTCGATCTGGAAGACCCCGCCATCGTGCTCGGCCATCTCCCCACGCCGCTGATCGAGCCCGACGAACCATTGCGGAACGGCTACGTCCCGAACGTCGTCTATACCTGCGGGGCTCTGGTTCACGCGGGGAAGCTCATCCTGCCGTATGGCCTGAGCGACACTTCGACCACGATCTCTACCGTCGATCTCGCGGAATTGACCACCGCACTCAACCCCCGGGGATAAACCCCGATCCACCTCCAACCTGGCAACACCATGGGCGACAAATCCCCGAAATCGAAACAGAAGAACCAAGCTCAAAAGCAGAGCAAGGACAACGCCGACAAACAGGCAAAGCAGCGCTTGATCGACAGCCGGAACCAGTCTTCCGCGGCCGGGCCGCCGAAGAAAAAATAGCAAGCGGCCTCCAGCCAAAGAAAAGGCGGCACCCCCCGGGAGTGCCGCCACGAAGATTTTAGGGGAAGCCGCTCAGTAACGGCGGCCGCCGGCAGGCTTGCCGCCACCACCTCCGCCACCGCGTTCCTCGCGGGCTTGGGCTTCGTTCACCTTGAGATTGCGGCCGTCCACTTCCTTCCCGTGAACAGCGGTGATCGCGCTCTGCATCGAGGCGGCGGAATCCATGGTCACGAACGCGAAGCCACGGGGTTGGCCGCTGTCGCGATCCATCGGGAGGTGGACATCGGTCACCTGCCCGTGTTGGGAAAACAGGGTTTCGAGGTCCTGTTTGGTCGTCTTGAACGACAAATTGCCTACATACATTTTCATAGCATCCGGTGGTCCGCGTCTTGCGCGCATCTCTGCAACTG
>CBFGPU010000029.1:0-10608 GCA_965650715.1 uncultured Haloferula sp.
CCCCAAACTCCAAGGTTCAATTTCCAGCATGCCGCCTGAAAGCAATGAGCCCGCGGCCTTTGCGGGCCGCGGGCTCGGGTGCACAAACCATTCCGTGAACATCACGAACTGCCGGGAAAATTGGGGTGCCCGCGGCCCTCCCAAACCGCAGGCACCATGCGTTTCCGCATTTGATTCAGTATCGCGCAAGTTCGCTGCGCGTGCAAATTCAGGTGGACGGGGGAATCTACTTAGGTCCGGGTCGAACCGCGATTGGACTTACTTCTTGTCCTTGGGCTTGCAGACCGAACAGGTGCCGCCGGATTTGCAGTGCGTGCACTTCGAGCAATTCGAACAGGCGGTGCAGATTCCAGTGGGGGAGCACTTGGCGTTCTGCGGATCGCAGCAATCGTCCGAGGCGTTGGACGCGGGCCAAGAGAATGAGGCGGAAGCGAGGGCGCCCGCACAGAACAGGAGGAGGGCTGTTTTCATGGCAACCCTGTACGTACGAAAAATTCGGGGAGCGGGTCAAGCCGAGGTGCGGAGCGCCTCAAGCCCTCTTCGCAGAACCCGTCGCCGCGAACCGGCAGCTGAGCGCACCACCGTCGGTTGCGGCTTGGTGCGCTGTGCGCCTTCGCACTCCTGCGTCACCGGCGGCAGCACGGCAACCTCGATCACCAGCCGTCGTCCACCGGCAATCAGGTCGAAGGAATTGAACTCGTCGGCATCCGTGCGGGAGATGAGGTCCAAGGCTGCCTTGAGCAGCTTTCGCTTGAGCGGTTCGAGGTGCGGGGAAGTCATCGGGGGGGAGAGACCTGCGCAGTGATGTCCGATTTTGCCCCCTAATGAAAGCCAATTCCGATACGTGATGAGGTACCCTCCGTTCAGCCCGGCCCATTTGGGGGAAGGCAAGTCGCTGCGAGCAAATTGGCGGCACCCGGCCCTACACGAAAATGGCCTGCAGATGCAGGCCAAGTCGCTGAAAAGGAATGGAGCGGGCGATGAGATTCGAACTCACGACATCCACCTTGGCAAGGTGGCGCTCTACCACTGAGCTACGCCCGCGTCGCGAAACGCGTGGGCGGTTTCTACACGCGCGACGACGGCGGGCAAGAGAAAATTTGCATCAAAATTTGGCGGCGGGACGAGGTGAGCACCCTTCCAATACGGGGCGCGGGACGCACCCATTCCTTGGTCCACGATGGGACCGATCATAGGAGTTCCGCGTTGAAGCGAGGCCCTGAAACGATTCGTCCGCACACGACGTGTGCGGACGCGAACGACCTTGCGAATCCGGATCAGTCCAAGGGGAACTCGCCGTCTTCGCCGATGCCCACCCAGTTCAGGCGACCGAAGGCGCGGAAGATGGCGGGGGTGAGGTCGTCGCCGTCATCTTCGGCGTGCTCGATGGTGGCGGAACTGGTGAGACCGCGCATCGATTCGATGCTGATGACCGTGCGGTAACCTTCGAAGTGAATCCAGTCGCCCCAGTTCTTCGACTCGTGGCGGGGGAAGAGCTTCTCTTTGCGAAGGGCCTCGACGACTTCTTTGACGGTGCAGGGATCTTCGGATTCGGGCAGTTGCAGGACGGTTTCCATGTGGCGGGCGGGAAGCGTGCAGGGAATTATTCGCGAATGGAAGCTTCGCATAGCCGCGAATACAAGCCGCCTCTTTCCAACAATTCCTCGTGTTTTCCGCACTCCACCAATTTTCCGTCTTGCAAGACGCAGATGAGATCGGCCTTGCGCACGGTGGAGAGGCGGTGCGCGATGACGAAGGAGGTACGGTCCGCACGCAGGTTCTCAAGCGCTTGCTGCACGAGACGCTCGGTTTCGTTGTCGAGCGCGGAGGTGGCTTCGTCTAACAGAAGCAGCGGGGGATTCTTCAGCAGCGCGCGCGCAATGGAGAGCCGTTGTTTCTCGCCGCCGGAGAAGCGCACGCCGCGTTCGCCGGCGACGGTGTCGAGTTTCTCGGGGAGATCGCGCACGAAGGGCGAAGCATTGGCATTGTCGAGCGCCGCCCAGATCTCGTCGTCGGTGGCATCCGGTTTGGCGAGGCGGAGGTTATCGCGCAAGGTGGTGTTGAAGAGGAAGCTCTCCTGCGTCACGTAGCCCGTATTGTCGCGCAGCCATTCCTTAGAGAGCGATTCGATCGGGTGATCGTCGAGAAGGATACGGCCTCTGTCGGTTTCGTAGAAACGGGTGAGCAGATTCAGCACGGTGGACTTGCCCGCACCGGTGGGCCCGACAAGTGCCACGGTCATTCCGGGTTCGGCGGTGAGGGAGATCCCTTGGACCGCCGGTGAATCGGGATCGTAGGAGAAACCGGCCTCCTCGAAGACCACCTTGCCCCTGAACTCGGCGGGACGCTCGCCTTCGGTGAGATGAGACTCGTCGGGCAGGTCGAGGATATCGAAGACGCGCTTCGCGGCCACCTTGCCGCCGACGTAGAGCTGGGTGAGATTGTTGATGCGCGAGATGGGGTCGAAGAGGAAGCCCCATGCGACGAGGAAAGCCATCGGCACGCCGGGCTCCATCTTTCCCTGCAATACCATGTAGGCGCCGCTGCCGAGCATGAGAATGATGCCGGACTCCGCGAGCAGGGACACGGTGGGCCAGACGAGTGCCTGGCCTTTCATCACGCGCATGTGCTTCTCGCCAACATGGCGGCTGGCGGCATCGAAGCGGTCGAGGGCTTCGGGCTCGACGGTGTAGGCCTTGATCTGGCGGATCCCGGCGAGGTTGTCGTGGAGCAGGGCGTTGAGAGCGGCGGAGGCTTCGGACGACTCGCGCCAGCGCGGCTCAGCCCGCTTGGAATAGATCGAGGTGATCAAGCCGATGATCGGCAAGGGGGCGAGAGTCACCAGTGCGAGTTCCCAACTTTTATAAAACATCCAGCCCGCCATGATGAAGAACTGAAGGAGAGCGGGGATCGCTTGGTCGATCGTCTCGACGATCACGCGGTCGGTGGACGGCACGTCGCTGGCGACGCGGGACATGATCTCGCCGGAGGAATTCGAGTCGAACCACTTGATCGGCAGGCGCTGGAGTTTGTCGTAGAGTTTTTTGCGGAGATCATGGATCAGGCGCTGTTCGAGGGCGTTGTTGCCATAGGTGCGCAGCATGAAGAGGACTTGCCGGAGCAGGATCGCGCCGACGCCCAGGGCTGCGGTTCTGAAAAGGAGGTCGGAGCGGCCCTTGCCCATCACTTCGTCCACCAGCACCTGGGTGACCGTGGGCAGCACGAGAACCAGCACCGTGCAGATGATGGCCATAGCCAGCGAGGTGGCGGTCCGCCCCGGGTAGTGCAGGGCGAGGGCAAAGACGCGCTTGAGTACGGCCATGTTGTCACCAAAAAGCGCCCGGAATCGCTTCAATGCAAGGAAGATGCTTCGCGTCCTGACAATCCCGTGTTAGGAAGAAGGTGAAACCCAATGCCCCGGACCCACATTCTCGCGCTCGACCAAGGCACGACGTCCTCGCGCGCCATCGTGTTTGATCACGACGGGCGGCAGGTCGCTGTCAGCCAGAAGGAGTATCCGCAGCATTTCCCGAAGCCGGGGTATGTGGAGCACGATCCGCTCGCGATCTGGGCGAGCCAGTGGTCCACGGCGGTGGACGCGATGGGGAAAGCGGACCTGGAGGCGGAGGACATCGCGGCCATCGGCATCGCGAACCAGCGGGAGACGACGCTCGTGTGGGACCGCGAGACGGGAAAGCCGGTGTATCCGGCGATCGTGTGGCAGGACCGCCGGACGGCGGCGGATTGCGCCAAGCTGAGAGCCGAGGGATTGGAATCGCTTTTCGCGGAGCGCACCGGGCTGAGGCTCGACCCGTATTTTTCCGGAACCAAGATTCGCTGGATCCTCGAGAACGTCGAAGGCGCGCGCAAGCGGGCCGAGGCTGGCAAGCTGATGTTCGGCACGGTGGACACCTGGCTGCTGTGGCGGCTGAGCGGGAGGACGGTGCATGCAACGGACGCGACGAATGCCTCGCGAACCTTGATCTACGATATCCACCGTGGCGAGTGGGACGCGGAGCTTCTGGATATCCTCGGTATCCCGGCCTCAATCCTGCCGGAGGTGAAGGACAGCAGCGGGATCTTCGGCGAATCGCAGGAAGGCATTCCAATCGCGGGAATGGCAGGCGACCAGCAGGCCGCCCTTTTCGGGCAGGGATGCTTTTCGCCCGGCATGGCGAAGAACACCTACGGGACCGGCTGCTTCATGCTGATGAACACCGGGACAGAGGTGGTGGCTTCCACGAACAACCTGCTGACCACCGTTGCCTGGCGGATCGGAGGGAAGATGGAGTATGCCTTGGAGGGATCCGTCTTCATGGGCGGAGCAATCGTGAAGTGGTTGCGTGACGACCTGCAACTGATCCGGTCCGCGGAGGAGTGCGAGCAGCTTGCGGCGACGGTGGCGGACAGCGGCGGGATGTATTTCGTGCCGGCTTTCACGGGGCTGGGTGCGCCGCACTGGGATCCTTACGCGAGGGGGGCGGTTTTCGGGATGACACGGGGAACGAAGCGCGCCCACCTCTGCCGGGCGGCGCTGGAATCGATCGCTTTCCAGAGTGCGGAGCTCGCGGGCTGCATGGTGAAGGATAGCGGGATTCCGCTGAAGCGCCTGCTGGTGGACGGCGGCGCGGCGCGGAGCGACCTGCTGATGCAGTTCCAGGCAAATTTGCTCGGTGTCGAGGTGCTGCGCCCGAAGGAAGTCGAGACGACGGCGCTGGGGGCGGCGTGGCTGGCGGGACTCGCCGTGGGATTCTGGGACAGCCGCGAGGAACTGGTGCGGCGCCGGGAGGCCGGGACGGAGTTCGTTCCCACTTGCTCGGCCGACGAGATGAAGCATCTGGTGGACGGCTGGAATCGTGCCGTGGAACGCTCGAAGCGATGGGCCGATGATACGCTCTGACCACCTCGCCGCGCTGGAGTCGGAGAACTTCGACGTCTGCATCGTGGGCGGCGGCGCGACGGGGTTGGGCGCGGCCGTGGATGCGGCCTCGCGGGGATACCGCGTGGCCTTGGTCGAACAGTCGGACTTTGCGAAGGGCACCTCCTCGCGCTCCACCAAGCTGGTGCATGGCGGCGTGCGCTACCTGAAGCAGGGCAACATCCCGCTGGTCATGGATGCCCTGCACGAGCGCGGGCGGATGGCGAAGAACGCGCCGCACCTGGTGCACGATCTTGCCTTCGTGATCCCGACCTATCATTGGTGGGAGGGTCCGTTTTACGGGATCGGCATGAAGGTCTATGACGGACTCGCCGGCAAACTCGGGTTCGGTGCCAGCCATTGCCTGTCCAGGGAGGAAACGCTGGAACGCATCCCGACCATCGAGCCCGAGGGCCTGACCGGCGGGGTGATCTACCACGACGGACAATTCGACGACGCGCGTCTAGCGATCCATCTGGCGATGACCGCGGCGGAGCAGGGGGCCAAGCTGGCCAACCATGTGAAGTGCACCGGCCTGCTGAAGGAAGAGGGAAAGGTCCGCGGGATCGAAGCCAGGGATGTCGAAAGCGGCCGGCAATTCACGATCCGCGCCCGTTGCGTGATCAATGCGACGGGGATCTTTGTCGATGAACTGCGGCGACGTGACGAACCGGAGGCCGCGGAGATCGTGGCGGTCAGCCAAGGGGTGCACCTTGTGTTACCGAAGGAGTTCCTGCCGGGAGACGCTGCGATCATGATTCCGAAGACCGCCGACGGCCGGGTACTCTTTGCGGTACCGTGGCACGACCGCGTGGTGGTGGGCACCACGGACACGCCGCTGCGCGGGAAGTCGCTCGAGCCGCGGGCGCTGCCGGAAGAGATCGCCTTCATCATGATCCATGCGGCGCGCTACCTGACGCGCGATCCCGGCCCGGATGACGTCTTGAGCGTCTTCGCCGGGCTGCGGCCGCTGGTGAAAGCGGGGGAGGGAGCCAAGACCGCGAGCCTCTCGCGGGACCACACGATCCTGATCGGCGAAAGCGGCTTGATCACGATCACCGGAGGCAAATGGACGACTTACCGCAAGATGGCGGAGGATGTGATCGATCGCGCTCAGGAAGTGGCGGGTTTGGGGAGCCGGCCCTGCCGTACCGGGGAGCTGCCGATCCATGGTTCGACGACGGAGGAGATCCCCGAATCGAATCTCAGGCCCTACGGCGCGGATGCGGCGGCGATCCGCAGCCTTGGCGAGCCGCAGCGGGTGCATCCGGCCTTGGATTTGAGCGTGGCGGAGGTGCGCTGGCATGTCCGGATGGAGATGGCCCGCACGGTGGAAGACGTCCTCGCGAGACGCAGCCGCTGCCTGCTCCTGGATGCCCGGTCCTCGATCGCGGCGGCCACGACGGTGGCGCGTATCCTCGCGGCGGAATTGGGCAAGGGAGCGTCCTGGGAATGGGCTCAGGCGAACGAGTTCACGGCTTTGGCGCGCGGCTATGTTTTCGGCGATCCGGCCAGCACCGGTTGATCTTGCCGGACGTTAGCTGCCGGTGCCGAAGAAGTGCTCGAGCGCCTCCGCGCAGCCCTCGCTGTGGGTCAGGAGGCAGACGTGGCCGCCGCCGTTGCTGACATGGGCACGAATCTCCGGCACGGCGTTCGCGGGACAGGCGAACATGGCGGAGACTCCGGGGCTCAGCATCTCGAAGTCATTGTGGCTGTCGCCGATGGCGAAGGTTTGCGCGGGGCCGAGGCCGAAATGTCGTGCCACTTCCGCCAAGCTACTACCTTTCTGGTAATTTTTGTGACCAAAGCGCAGCCAGATCGAGTTGCGCTGCCAGCCCAGATTGGGATCGCCTGCCGTCAGCGCCACGACGCGCTCCATGATCCACGCCATTTCTTCTTCGGTGCGGGCAACGAGCCCCGCGGGATCTCCCGGCTGTTCGATCCAGGTGGCACCCGTGTGTTCCTCCACCTCGTGGCGGATCACATCGAGGGTGCCGCGGACCTCCTTGAAAAAGTGGTGGAGCCCGCTCTCGCACTGCTTGTTGTAGGGCTCGTGGGAAGTCCAGCGGCCCTTGTCGTTCGGCAACCAGATCTCGCGTTCCCGCGCCACAACCCAGTCGGGAGCGAAGGGAAAACGGCCGTCCACCAACCCTTCGACGACATGGCCGATGGATCTTCCGGTATTGATTCCCCAAAGCGCGCCGTGTTCGCGCCGGAGCCGCTCGAGGGTCTGGAACAGACGCAGGCTGACCGGTGGATCATCGGCCGGATGGTGAAGCGTGCCGTCGAAGTCGAAGGAGAGAATGGCTCCGGGCTTGGCTGGCGGATCGAGCGGCTTCACGTCCCCGGGATAACCGCCTCACCGGCGGGGTCAAGGGTGGTCGTCCGGATCATTCCACCGGTTCGGCCCGGAGAGGCTTCACTTCGGCGGCCCGCGGAGGGCTTTCTTCCACGGGCTCGGCTTTCGGGGGATCTTCTTCGACGGGTTTGGCCCGCGGCGGGGGTTCCGGCGCAGGAGCCGGAGTCTCTTCGATCATGCGCGCCTTGGGTGCACGCTCCGGAGCCGGGGCTTCCTCTTCCACCGGAAGCGCTCGCATGGGCTTCACCAGCACGGGATTCTGCGCGGGTGCCGGGGCCGGTTGCACGGGCGGTTTGGCCTGGGCCGTCACTTGGGCGGGAGGAGGCGTCCGGCGCATGCGGATTTCCACGCGGCGGTTCGGGGCTTGCTCCTCCACCGTTCCCGAGGGGACCAGCGGCTTCGCCATGCCATAGCCGCGCGGCATGATCTTGGTTCCGTCCAGACGGAGGGTATTCACCAGGTACTCACGCACGGCGTTGGCACGGCGCCGGGAAAGGTCGAGATTGTAGGCTTGGGTGCCGTAGAGGTCGGAATAGCCTTCGATCCAGCAGTAGAGGTTGGGATTCCGGTCGATGATCAGCGCCAACTTCATCATGCCCACCCGGGCGCTTTCGCGGAGTTCGGCGCTATCGTATTCAAAGAGCAGGTCGCTGGGGAGCATCGTCTTCTTGCCGATCAGGACGTCGGGGGAAAGGCCGGCCATGTCGTCGAGGGTCACGACCCCGTCGAGACTGCCCGCTTGGACGAGACCCCCCGCGCCTTTCTTGAGGAGGTCTTCCGCGAAACGGTCGAGGTTCGAATCGTCCGCCACGCTGGCACCGGGATCGACGATCACCTGGGACTCCGCGGCGAGCGGCAGCGTGTCATCCGTGCGGCCGAGTTCGGGAAGCGAGGTATCCAGGTCGATCCCTGCGGCGGGGTCCACAACCAAGCCTTCAGGGTCGCCCTCCATGGCGGGGTTCTCGAGACGCACCGCGAATTCCGGCTCGGCTAGGTCCGGCTGGATGTCCATCTCGGTATCCTCCGGCAGCTTCGCGAGCATGTCGATTTCCTCGAGCAGGTTCGCTGCGGGCGGCGGGGGTTCGACGACCTCTTCCGGCACTGCCAGATCCTGATCGGGAGGAAGCACCTCGACCGGTTCCAGATTGACGTGCTCGGTGACCATTTCTTCAGCCGGGAGGATTCCCTGCGAAATCTTGATGTGCCCGAGGGCGAAAAACGCGGCGACGTGGAGGATCACGGCGACGAAAAACGCCACGGCAACCCACCAGCCCATGTTGTCCGGGCCGGGAAGTCGCAGCGGTGTCATCTCGCGCGAGGCGCGCCAGCCGTAGCCATTCTCCACGGGCGGACTATACGCGGGAGATCCCCCCTGACAATCACCCGCTTGCGGAACACCCTTGCCGCTTGGCACCGGGTGTGCTGGACTATGGTGTCATGCCTGCCAAAAAAGCTGCGAAAAAAGCGGCCAAGAAGGCCGCTTCCGAGGCCCCCGCTAAAAAGGCCGCGAAGAAGGCTGCCAGAAAAACGGCTGCCAAGAGCGAGGCCAAAGCGGCCGACGCGCCGCCCAAGGACGTCGCGAAAGCCGCCTACCTCAACTACAAGAGCCGCGAGGAACAGGGAATCTACGGCGACCATGTCGGCGACTGGCTGGCAGCGGAGAAATCCGAGGGTGCCTGACCCGCTTTGCGCTTTTCCGCGGAGCCGGGCCGACCGATGGTCGGGCCCGTGAATTGCAGCTCCCTTGGTATCGGTCTCGCCGGTCTCGGCACCGTCGGCTCCGGCGTGGTCCTGGCCCTCGAACGCAACGCCAGCCTCATCTGCGACCGCACCGGCGGCGTGGTGAATCTGGAAGTGGCCAAGGTGCTGGTGCGTGATCCCGCCAAGGTCCGGCCGGTGAATCTCCCGGCGGAGAAGCTGACCACCTCGTGGCGGGAACTGGTGGGGGATCCCGCGGTGGATATTGTTGTCGAACTCATCGGCGGCACGACGGATGCCTTCGAGATCGTCGCTACGGCGTTAAAGGCCGGAAAGCCGGTGGTCACGGGAAACAAGGCGCTTCTTGCCGAGCGCGGGGTGGAACTGTTCTCGCTCTCCAAGCAGCACGACGCGCCGATTCATTTCGAGGCCGCGGTCGCCGGCGGCATCCCGATCATCAAGACGGTGCAGGAATCCTTCATCGGGAACCGCATCCACTCGATCACCGGGATCATCAACGGGACTTCCAACTACATCTTGGAGCGGATGACGACGGCGGGCCTGGAATTCTCCGCGGCTCTCGCCGAGGCCCAGGCGCTCGGCTACGCGGAAGCGGACCCGGCGCTCGATGTGAACGGTTGGGACGCCGCCCACAAGGCGATCCTGCTTGCCTCGCTGGCCTATGGTTTCCCGATCGACCCGGCGAAGGTCCACGTTGCGGGAATCGAGCAGGTGCGGCCGATCGACATTGAGTTCGCCACCCGGCTCGGCTACGTGGTGAAGCTGCTTGCAGTGGTGCGGGAGCACCCGGATGGCTCGGTGGAATTGCGTGTCCAACCGTCCTTCATCGCGAAGACCCACATCCTCGCCAGCGTGCACGGGGTCTTCAATGCCGTCGCGGTCCACGGAGATGCCGCGGGCGAATCCCTCTTCTATGGTCGCGGTGCGGGTCAGGACCCCACGGCGTCCTCGGTGGTGGCCGATCTTGTGGAAGCAGCGCGCTCGCTTCGTCAACCGACGGGGCACCGAGGTTTCCTGCCGTATCGCGAGAGCGGCGTGCTCCTGCCTGTGGAGGACACGGAAACGGCCTACTACGTCCGCTTCGACGTGACCGACCGTCCCGGCGTGATCGCCGAGGTGGCGCGGGTGCTTGCGGATGCCGGGATCGGCATTTCCGGCACTCATTCTCCCGTGAAGCCGGATCAACCGGACGCCGAGTTCCTCGACATGGTCTTCCTCCTTCACACCTGCCGCTTCGGACGCTTGCAGGAAACGCTCGACAAGATCGAGGCGCTCGACTGCATCAACAGCAAGCCGGTGGTATTCCGGATCGAGAAGCTCTGAGCGACGTTAGCCCAGCATCCGGCAGGGCGTCATGCCCTCCCTGATCGATTTCCACGGTTCTTCGGCGGAGACGTCTTTCGGGTCTTCGTCCCGATCCTGCGGAGATGGGAGCAGGGCGGGGGAAAGGATCGCGTGGAAGACAAGGGTTTCAGCGAAGGGGTTGAATGTGCCGTGGACCACGCCCGCAGGAAGGTGAGCGATTTCACCGGGGCCGAGGATGCGGTATTCGTCGCCGACCCATTGTTCGGCCCGGCCTTCGAGGACGTGGATGATTTCCTCCCGGTGCGGA
>CBFGPU010000030.1:0-10496 GCA_965650715.1 uncultured Haloferula sp.
AGGAATGGTTCATATCAAATCGACATGTCTAACATGCTGGTGATGGACCTGGTCAGGCGAAGACATTTCCCGCAACAAAAATTCCTATCATGCCGAACAAATGCATCGGCGCTTGTTGATCTTTGCCAAATTCACCGGAGATACAGCGTAGTGGTGTCCGAATTTGCCCTCTTCCGTCACCTCTGCGGGAGAGGCGATGTGCTGGGAAGGTGCGAACATCGGGGCGCTCCCGGAATGTTGGAAGCGGCGAGCCGCGGGTGCCGGTGATCTTTACGGGCTGCCGAGCGCTGCGATCCCGAGTTGAAAACCAAGGGCTTTTCAAGTTCGAGCGGCCTATATTCAGCAGCCTTCCGGTCTGTTCTTGCGGGAGTTGGAAAAACATGGCGCGATCCGGCGAGGGGGCGGCAATGTTTCCCCAACTAGAAGTTTCAGCGTTTCAACTTTGGTTCATATGACGGAATCCGATCTGCCACTCCTGGTTACCTGGTCATTCAACGAGACGGGAGATCCTAGTCCCGGTAATCTGGTGAAGAACCAGGCTTCCTCGCTCATGCGGAGCCTCTTCAGCGGAGGGATTTCGATCTTCAAGAACTATCAAACCCCGCTGTTCAAGATCGACCGTCGGAATGTCGATGAGGAGGTGGTGTCGCTTCCGATTGTCGGGAAATCGGCCGAGGCGGTTGACGGTGCAACCGCCACATTCGTTTTTCAATTGGGCAAATATTTGAAACCGGAAGGACGGCAGTGGGTAATTGTCAGCGACCCGGCGGGCATCGCGCTCCGCAACATCGACCATCTGATCCCTCTTGACGGGTCGCGGTCGTTCGGACCTCCGTCCGTGGACATCTATTGGACGAAGATCACGGGAGGATCGGACAAGGGAGGGAGGTCCTTGGCTTCTCCCGGATTCTGGGCCGTGAGATTCGAACATCTGGAACTAGTCCTCCAGCGGTGGCAGGCGGTTCAGGCTGAAACACCCGGAGCCAGCGACGAAGAGGTGTGGACCCGCACGCTGGAAGAGCTGCCCTTGACAAAGAGGCCCTTTGAAAAAGGCGAGGTTGCCGCGCCAAGGTTGAACCAACTCGACTGGGAGGAAGCCAGCAATGCGGCCTTTGTCACGCTCGCGGGGTGGCCCGAGAAGGAGTCGCGGCGGTTGTTGCAGTCCCTGTATTTCGGCACCTATCTCGGGGATGAAACCGGGATGATTCTCAATATCCTGGAAGCCTGACCTGGAAGGACTCCAAAGGGAATGGCTCCGCGGCGGGGTGCCGCATGCCGCCGATGATGTCAGCTTGCAGGGGATTGGCGGTGGATTGCCATTCGCCGCGAGAAGCGTAATCTCGCGCCAATGGTTGGCAAGGTAGCGGGAGCGGCCCGGTGGCGAGGCTGCGGAAGCTGCGCGCGATGAAATTGAGAATGATGGTGCTGGCCGCGCTGCTGGCGGGCGGGGTCGGATTCGCGGAAGAGGGTGCGTTCGAGAAAGACCGCCGGGCGATTCTGGCGATGGCGGGAGAGTTCAAGGTGGGTTTCCATTTCCAGGAAACCCTGTCCCTGCGCTCCGATTACGAGGCGAAGGAGAAGCCTTACGAGGAGGCGGCCTTCGAGACGGTGAAGGTGGTCGAGGACAGCGGGAAGAAGATCGTGCTGCAGCATATCCTGCAGGCGGGCCCGGCGGTGGTGAAGCACTGGGCGCAGATCTGGACCTACGAGGACACGGAGATCCTAGAGTTCCAAGGTGGCCGGGTGTGGACGGCGAAGAAGATCAGCGAGGAGGAGGCCAAAGGCAAGTGGAGCCAGCGCGTGACCCAGATCGACGATTCGCCGCGCTACGAGGGCATTGCGGTCTGGGTGCACCGCGAACAGTCGAGCGAATGGGCGGCGGTGGCGAACCGGCCGAAGCCGCGGCGGGAGGAGAAGCGGGACGACTACGATCTGCTGGTGGTGACGAACCGCCACACGATCACGCCGCTCGGATGGTTTCACGAGCAGGACAACACGAAGTGGGTGAGACGCGAGGGCAAGGAGTATCCGCTGGTGCGCGAGATCGGTTACAATCCCTATCTGCGCGTGAAGGGTCACGACTTCGCGAAGGCGAACGCTTATTGGGACAAGACTTCCGGCTTCTGGAAGGACGTGAGGATGGTGTGGGAGGAACTCTATCCGGCCGAGGGTAGCGTCAAGGTGCAGACCAAGGCCGATCCCGGGCTGTTGATGGACGTGGTGGCGGATCTTGTGGAGGAAACGGAGGACGGCAAGGCACCGGATGTCGCGAAGATCCGCGAGACCCTGAAGCCATTCGTAGTGGCGCAGTGAGCAGATCCAGGAGCGTGAGTCCCGATGAAGATTTCATGCCTGCTTCCAGAACGACTTGGCAGGCGGGACGGCCCGGTGGGCCTACGGAATCGGCGCGGCAGGGCCGCCGCGCCCTACCTTCGGTTTTCCAGGTAATTGTCGCCATCGGTATGGCGCTGCACCCCGCCTCGGCGGCGGATCCTGAGGAGGAGTCCGCCGCCGGGGACGAGGGGTCGGTGCTGGGCGAGCTGGAGGAAGTCGTGGTGGTGGCATCGCGCGGCGAGCAGTCGTGGATCGATGCCAGCGGTACGGTGTTGAGCGCGGATTCGGAGGAACTCCTGCGGACCGGTTCGCAGGATCTCGCGGGCTTCGCGAAGTACGATCCCACTGTCTCGCTGCCCTTCGATTTCACCAGCGGCGACGGGGCCTTTGCCTACGGGCAGTCCGGCTACGGCAGCATTAACATCCGCGGGGCCGAAGGTAACCGGGTAGCGATCGAGCTCGACGGGATCCGGCAGCCGCCGCAGTACGTCTCCACCTCCTTCGACATGGGGAGCGGCGATGGTGCTGGCGGGGTCGGGCGCGACTACTTCGATCCGGCGATGTTCGACCTGGTGGAGGTGCTGAAGGGCGGGGCGAGCGCGCTCTACGGCAGCGACGCGCTGGGCGGGGTGGTGGCATTCAGTACCCCCGATCCGGAGAGCATGCTGAAGGGCCGGACCTACGGCGGGCTACTACGGACGCAGTATTTCTCGGTGAACGAGAGCATCGCGGGCCAGGCCGGCGGTGCGGTGAAGAAGGGCGATACCTCGGTGATGCTGCTTTATGCGGGAGGCCATGGCGAAGAGACCGCGAACAACGGCAACGAACCGCCGAATCCCTCGGACTTCACCTCGCAATCGGCGCTCCTGAAGGCGGAGCATGTGGCGGGCGAGCATGTCTTCCGGCTCGCGCTGGAGCTGTTCGACCGGGAGGCTTTCACCGATGCGCGCAGCGCGGTGGTGTCGCCGTTCCCGGTTTTCACGGATCACGTTTACAACGACCAGTTCCTCGGCCGCCAGCGGGCCAGCTTGAGGTGGCAGTACACGCCGCAGGGCGGATGGGTGGGCCAGCTCGACCGCCATCTATATTGGCAACACGCGGGCAGCCGCAGCGACAACGACTCGGCTTCCAAGCCGCGCGTGATCGGCGGCACCCCGGTCCCGGGCACCGAGCGCACGCGCCGGCAGCGGATCAATTTCGATACCGACATCTCCGGACTCAGCTCGATCGCGCGGCGTGAATTCGGCAGCGAGGACGGGGTGCTGCATGCGGTGATGTCGGGGATCGACCTTTCCCTGGAGCAATCGGACAACCGCTACACGCGGGTCGATTCCGGAGCACCGGACGACAACAACCGCACCGCCTTCGCACCGACGGACACGACCCGCGCGGGCTTCTTCATGCAGGACGAGATCAAGATCGCGCGACGCTGGTTCATCACGCCGGGGCTGCGGCTCGATTGGCAGAAGATCGAACCGGATCCGAACGAAGCCTACCTCGAACGCCTGGCCTCGCTGGGTCGCTACGCGCAGGAACCGCCGGGAGACTATGACAATCTCTCGGTCGCGCCGCGGCTGAGCCTCGCGTGGAAGCCGGTGGAGACGATGCAGGTGTATGGCAACTGGGCCCGGGGGGTGAGGAACCCGACGGCGGAAGAGCTTTCGATGATCTTCGACCATCCGTCCTCGGGGGGTAATCCGGCGGGGGTGCTGACCGTGCCGAATCCGGGACTTCAGGAGGAGCAGAGCGATGCCTTCGAAGTCGGCTTCAAGGCGGACGGGAAAGCGGGGCGCTTCCAGAGCTCGATCTTCTACACGCGCTACCGCGACTTCATTGAGAACGGCGTGCCGACCGGCGAGTTGGACGATGACGGGCGAGAGATCGTGACGACCGTGAACCGCGGCGAGGCGGAGATCTGCGGCTTCGAACTCGGCGGGGTGCACGAGCTGGGCTACTGGTCGGGCAAGGCGGAGGGCTGGCAGCTCGGGCTGAGCACGGGCAAGACCATCGGCACGAATCTCACCGACGACGTGCCGTTGAATTCGGTCGAACCTTGGAAGACAGCGGCCTTCGCGGGCTACGAGGATCCGGAAGGGAAGTTCGGAGCGCGGATGACAGGGGTCTATACCGCGGCGGTTGACCGCGTGGACGACACGACAAACCAGGGGACATTCTTCCGTCCGCCCTCGTGGTTCACGCTGGACCTCGCGGCGTGGTGGCAGCCGACGGAAACGGTCGCGATCCATGCGGGGCTGAACAACATCTTCGACGAGAAGTACTGGGCCTGGGGATCGGTGCGGCGCGGGAACGGGCATTTGGGAGGAAACGGCACGACCGACCGCAGCACGGCACCCGGGAGGAACTTCAGCCTGTCGGTCACGAAAACATTCTAACAGATCATGAAAGCCATCTTGTTGTTCATTGCCGCCGCCGCGACCGCTGGTGCGGAAACGGTGACCTTCACTCCCACGCAGGACAGCGACGTGTATGCGTTCTTCGACGCGCCATCATTCACGCCGGAGTCCTTGAACGTGGGTGCGCATCCGACGCAGGCGCACTCGCACCATTCGCTGGTGCAGTTCAATATTGCCTCGCTCGCGATTCCGGCGGTGGAGATCGGGACGGCAAAGCTGCGCCTGTTTTCGATGGTGCCGAATTCGACCAATGGCGGCGGACTGCGGCCGGGCAATGTCTCGGTTCATCGCCAGGGTGCGGCGTGGAGTCTGAGTCCCACGCTGCGCTGGAATCATATCCAGGCGCAGGAACTGGCGGGAACGATCCCGATGACAGCCAGCGCCGATGTGTGGGTCGAGGTGGATGTGACCGCTTTGGTGAAGCAATGGGCCGGCGGCACGGTGCCGAACTATGGCTTTGTGCTGAAGCCGGAGAGCGAGACGCTGGAGCCTTTGCTGAACGTGGAATTCGCCTCGATGGAGCTGACGAACTTCAAGCCGCAACTGGTGGTGACGCGCGCGGAACCGCCGGCGGCGGACCCGGTGCTTGCCGTCACGGTGGAGGGAGGGCAGGTGGGGCTGGCGTGGCCGGTGGAGGGGAGCACGGGGTGGAGCTTGCAGGAGGCGGAGAGTCCGGCGGGCCCGTGGGCGGCGAGTCCGGCGGTGCCGGTTTCGAATGCGGGTATGTGGCAGGTGACGGCGACGGCAGGAGGGGGGCGGAGGTTTTTCAGGTTGTTCAAGCCGTAGGGATTTAAGAAGGGGCGCGGGACGCACCCCCTCCGTGGATGCGAAGGGGCGCGTCCCCCTTGGTTGTTACATTTTGGTGCGGGGCTCCGTAGTGTGAAGGCCATGCGTGCATTGATGCTGCCTTTCCTGGTTTCGTCCCTCGCCGCGGAGACGGTGGAGGTGAAGAGTCCCGACGAGCTTCGAGGTGCAATCGGGAAGCTCGCGAAGGGTGACGTGCTCAAGATCGGCCCGGGTGATTACCCCGGTGGTCATCATGTGAGCGGGATTGAAGATCTCACGGTGGAGGCACTGGATGCGAAAGCGCCGCCGCATTTCAAGGCGGGCAAGCAGGCGTGGCACTTTTCACGCTGTGCGGGACTGAAGCTGCGGCATCTCCGCTGCAGCGGCCAGAGCGCGAACGGCATCAACCTCGACGACGGCGGCAAGCGCGAGGAGCCGGTGAAGGGAGTGGTGCTTGAAGGTCTCGAGGTCAGCGAGATCGGGCCGAAGGGAAACTTCGATGCGATCAAGTGCTCGGGGCTGCAGGGGCTTCAGATCAAGGGCTGTAAGATCAGCGGCTGGGGCGGGCAGGCGATCGATCTGGTGGGGTGTGCGGATGTGATGATCGAGGGCTGTAGCTTTACGGGCAAGGAAGGTTACTCGCAGCATACGGGACCGCAGTTCAAGGGCGGCTGCCGCAACGTCACCCTCACGAATTGCGTGTTCAAGAATGCGGGGGAACGACCGATCCAGGCGGGTGGATCGACCGGTGTGGATTACTTCCGCCCGCCGGGGGTGAAGTATGAGGCGAAGGATGTTTTCATCCGCGGCAACCGGATCGAGGGCGGGATGTGTGCGGCTGCGTTCACGGGGGTGGATGGAGCGGAGTTCACGCAGAACGTGATCGTGAATCCGGAGAAGTGGATCTTCCGGATCTTGCAGGAGACGAAGGAGGAGGGGTTTGCGTCGTGCCGGAATGTGAAGATCGAGGCGAACGAGATCCGGTTTCTGAGGGAGAAGGTGGGAGTCGAGATCAATATCGGCGGAGGAACGCAGCCGGAGACGTTCCGGTTTGCGAACAACCGGTGGATCGCGACGGATCGGCCGGAAAGGTCGAAGCCGAAGCTGCCGGTGGAGGAGAGGGACGGGAAGTACGGGGAGTGACGTAGGTGGGAACTGCCGCAAGGGTGCGGCTTGATGCCGCGAGTCACGGCGCGGCGGGCCGCCGCGCCCTACCTGTAGGATGGACGCCTGAAGGCGGAACTGCGAACCCTTGGATTCGGGCGGTGAACTCAGGCGATGGGGGATACGTCCACCGACACCTTGAGGTGATGATTCGCGCCGCCGACGGTGACGCCGCGGAGGGGCGAGACGTCGCGGAAGTCGCGGCCGGTGGCGACAGTGATGTGGCGCTCGGCAGGGCGCAGGTTGTTTGTGGGATCGAAGTCGATCCAGCCTTGGCCCGGGATGAATACGGAGATCCAGGCGTGCGAGGCGTCCGCACCGATCATCTTCGGTTTGCCGGGAGGCGGCAGGGTTTCGAGGTAGCCGGACACGTAACGGGCCGGCAGGCCGAGGGATCGCAGCGAGGCGATCATCAACTGGGCGAAGTCCTGACAGACGCCGCGGCGGTTCTCGAGCACCTCGACCACGGGTGTGGCCACGGTGGTGAAGTCGGGATCGAATTTGAAGTCGCGGTGGATGCGGGAGTTGAAGGCCGCGACGGCTTCGAGAATGCATCGGCCTTCCGGGAAATCGGGGCGCGCGAAATCGGCGAGGACCGGCAGCACGGGGATTTGCGGGGAGGGCAGGGTGAATGCGCGGGCATCCAGCGACGCGGCGTCTTTCGAAGTCAGGAGCACCTGCTTCATCCGTTCCCACGGGCCGCCTGCTTCCAATGACAGTTGGCCGTGAGACAGCACTTCCACCTCGCTCTCGGCCGTGATGGTCAGCTCGGGATGCGGGCGCTGGATGGAGAAGTAGTCGATGTGGTTGCCGAAGGAGTCGCGCCGGCTCCGATGGAACTCCGGTTCCGGATCGATCTTGAGTTTCCACGAGAGGCAACGCTGGCCGGGCAGGTCGAGGGGACGGAGGCGGGCCTCGTTGTGGCAAAGGTTCGCCGGCACGTCGTAGCGGTAGCAGGTCCGGTGGCGGATGCGGTAGAGCATGGAGGAATGAAGACTGAAAAATGAAAAATGAAGATTGGGTATTAACTCCTGGGCCGTTCCTCATCCTCTCGGTCCGCCGACAGATTCCATTTTTCAGTTTTCATTTTGCATTTTTCAGTTCTTCAACCCCTGAGGAAATGCGGGCGGTCGGCGTGGCGGAAATAGGTCAGCGTGAGCGCGTTCGAAAGCTGATAGAGGGTGCTGCTCATGTGGCCGACGAAGGCCTCGAGCTTCTTGCGGTTGCCGTAGCTTGAAGCCGCGAGCTGGCTGATATCGGTGAGGCGCAGCCTGCTGGTGAGATCGACGAGCAGGCGCTGTTCGGAGGTTAGCCGGGCACCTTGGGTCTGGCGGGGGAGTTGCTCGATGTTTCCGCCGAGGCGCTGGATCTGATAGAGCAGAGAACGGGCGTTGTTCGGTTCGAGCAGGAGCAATTCCAGCACGAGTTCGATGCGCGGGTGCGTGCGGTAGCGCTTGCGGTAGGTGACGAGGCTGTCCGATGCGGCGAGCACCGTTTCCATCACGAGCTGTTCCTCCGCGGGCGTGCGGGTTTCCACGAGGAAGTTCCGGATCACGGAGAGGAGATATTGAGCGCGCTCGATGCGGCGGCCGGAGTCGAGGAGGCGCCAGCCGGCGTCGCGGGTCATGCTCTCCAGATTCAGACCGAGGAGTGCGGTGAGGTGCAGGATCAGGCGGTTGAGCGGATCGGTGAAGCCGTCGAGATCTTTGGCACGCGGTGCTTCGCCCTCGACCCATTCCCGGATCAGCGCCTCGATCACGCGCCACGAGTCCGGCGACCACAGGTCGCGCACGGCGTAGGCGGAGTTGCGGAAGGAGCGGAGGATGCCGGGAAGCGAACCGGGCCGCGTGGGATCGGTCAGGAGCGAGGCGACCTCGTCCTCGTCGCTCACGGCGGAGAAAGATTCCTCCGGGTGGATCGGGGCGGCATTCGTCACGCCGACGAGGCCGCTCATGAGGATCTCGCGGTGGCGGCGGAGCTGGTCCTCGTCGTCGCCGATCGCTTCCACGAAGCTGAGGACGGCGCGGCGGAGCAGGCGGGCGGTGCCTTCGGCGCGTTCGGCATAGCGGCCGGTCCAGTAGAGGTTTTCGCCGGATCGGCTGGGCACGTTGCGGGCGTCCGGCTCGGTGAGTTGCTCGGTCTCGTCCCAGAGGCTGACGAAGGGCTCGTTGTCCGTGCCTTGCACCCAGGTATCCTTCGAAGTGCCTCCGAGCTGGCTGGAAACGACGAGGGCTTCCGGGGATGCGGCGATGCGGGTCAGGCCGCCGGGCATCACGATGTAGCGGCCATCCGGATTGGAGGTGACGAAGCCGCGGAGCACGCCGCGGCGTGCTTCGATCTGGGTGCCGTTCAGGCAGGGCAGGGTGGAGAAGCCGACCTGCTCCTGGCCGACGTAGCACTCCGGCGTGGCGAGGATGCGGTCACGGAGCGCGGCGAGTTCCTTGGAATCGAGGGTCGCGCCGAAGACGGTGCCGAAGGTGGGGGCGCGGTGGATCGACTTCACGACCATCGTATCGAGGCGCGAGAGCACGGTTTCGCGGGCCTGCTTCTCGCCACACCACCATGTGGCGGCGGCCGGGAGGATGAGTTCCTCGTTGCGGAGGTGGCGGGAGATGCCGGGCAGGAAGGCCATCAGGCCCGGGTTTTCGAGCACTCCGCTGCCGGGGTGGTTGACCACGGCGACATTGCCCGCGCGCATGGCTTCCAACAGGCCGGGCACGCCGAGTTGGGAGTCCTCCTTCAATTCAAGCGGATCGCAAAACCAGGCATCGACGCGGCGGATGATCACGTCCACCGGTTCGAGACCGCCGAGCGAGCGCAACCAGACGCTGCCGTCGCGGACGGTGAGGTCATCGCCTTGCACCAGCGAGTAGCCGAGGTAGGAGGCGAGGAATGCGTGCTCGAAGTAGGTCTCGTTTTGCGGGCCGGGGGTGAGGATCACGATGCGCGGCTCGCGGGCACCGGCGTGGGCGGGAAAAGATTCGAGGGTCTGGCGCAGGGTGCGGAAGAAGCCCGCGATACGGCGGACGCCGGTGCGGTGGAAAAGGCGCTGCATGGCGCGGGTCATCACCACCCGGTTTTCGACCACGTAGCCGCTGCCGGAGGGGGCCTGGGTGCGGTCGTTCACGATCCACATGCGGCCGTCCGGGCCGCGGGCGAGGTCCGCGGCGTAGAGGATGAGCTGGCGCTTCGAGGCGAGGCGCATGTCGTGGCAGGGGCGCAAGTACCCGCGGTGGGCGTGGATGAGTTCCGGGGGAAGCCAGCCGCCGGCGATGAGGCGCTGTTCGCCGTGGAGGTCGGTGAGGACCTGGTCGAGGAGTTCGGCGCGCTGGATGAGACCGGATTCGATGGTTTTCCAGTCCTGCTCGGAGACGACCCAGGGGATCGCGTCGAGCTGCCAGGCGCGATGCTCGCCGTCGGGAGCGCCGTGGACGCTGTAGGTCACGCCGTTTTCCCGCAGCAGCCGGTTGATTTCGTGGGTGGTGGCACCGGCTTGCTCCGGGGTCAGGCCGCCTAGCCAGGAGGCGACGTGGGACCAGGAGGGGTTGACCCGACCGTCGGCACCGATCATTTCGTCCCAAGTGCCGGGGTGGTAGTCGGCGGGCAAGGTGTTCTTGGGTGAGACCGCAGCCGGCATGCCTCCGGGTATGCCCGGAAGCCCTCCGTTTGGCAATGGCGGCGACGGCGGCTGCGTCATGCCGGAGAGTCTATCAGATCCCGTGCCGCCCGGGGGAAAAGTCGCGTCCGGGATGGATCTGCAATTGCATTCAGGGCATGATCACCGGGATTACCCGACGG
>CBFGPU010000031.1:0-10440 GCA_965650715.1 uncultured Haloferula sp.
CGAGGAGCGGCTGGATGTGCTGCTTGCAAACATGGAGCGGCACGGCTTGAGCGTGGAGGACTACGGTTGGTATGTGGACACGCGGAAGTACGGGACGGTGCCACATGCGGGATTCGGGATGGGTTTCGAGCGCATGCTGATGTTCGTGACCGGGATGCAGAATATCCGGGACGTGATCCCCTTCGCGCGGACGCCGGGGCATTGCGAATTCTGAGCTGAATTGCGGTTTCTGCGGCCTTCCGAAGTCGGATGATGCTCGCGATCTGTTGGTTGTGAGTAGGTTGCGGATCAGGTCTGCCTCGGCTTGGAGGGGTATCGGGGTTACTCGAACGGGGCATGAACTAAATGGTTGTCAGACAACTTCCGGTTGCTGTATATACAAAGATGAAACCCATACTGATCGCTCGTGTTGATGAAAAACCCAATCATCGCGGCAAGGCGTTCCCGTAACCATTCGCTCCTCCCGTCAGGTAAGAATGGATTCGCCTTGGTCATTTCGCTCTCGCTCATGGTCCTGCTGACGATTCTCGCGGTGGGACTGTTGGGCCTCTCCACCCTCTCACTCCGGACCTCGGGGAGGGAGTCGCAGCTCGCCCAGGCGAGGTCGAACGCCCGGCTCGCCCTGTCGATGGCGATCGCGCAGCTCCAGAAGGCCAGCGGGCCCGACCAGCGCATCACCATGGCGGCGGACCAACTGATGGGCGGAGGTGACGGAAGCGACACCGCCGCCGCGCCGGAACGCCGCCATTGGACCGGTGCCTACCGGTCATGGGCGGCGGAACAGATCGCGCGACCGGATCCCTCGTTCGTCTCCTGGATGGTTTCGGGGAATCCGGAGAAGCTGGAGCAGGTCGAGATGGCAAAGAACGGGAGCACGGAGGATCTGATCCCGCTCGTCGGTGAAGGCACCGTGGGCAAGGGCAATGACGAGGGCCGGGTGGACGTGCCCGCTCTCCGGCTCGGCTCAAAGGAAGAGGGCTCCCCGCGGATCGCCTGGTGGACGGGTGACCAGGGGATCAAGGCCGCGGTCTCGACTCCCGCGCCCCCCGAGGACGCGGCGTTCGCCACCTTGCGCGGCGGGGCACAAGGGGCCCCGCGAAATGCGGTGGAGCTCTCCAAGGGAAAGACCGAGCAGCCCTTCCGTGAACTCGATCCGGCGGATCCGCGCCTGACCTTGGTTTCAGACTGGCAGCAGTCCGGGTTCCTCGCCTCCGACATCCACTCGCCGCGCGAGCTCTTCCACGACCTCGCACCGTTCTCGACGGGACTGCTGACCAACGTGCGCGCGGGTGGCTTCCGCAAGGATCTGTCGATGCAGCTCGAGAGAACCGGTTCCGCCGTGCCGCGCACGCCGCTCTACACGGTGGGCGGAGAGAACGGCATCAATCTTCAGGAGCTGTGGTGCTACTACAATCTCTACAAGGAGGTGCGGACCTCGGGTGGTGGTACCTTCACGACCGGCGGCCGCATTGCGGGGAACACGCCCTTTCTCCAGGTGGAGGCCTCGCCGGCGGCGTGCCAGACGGACGACGAGTTCCATCTCAAGCAGCCGGTGATCATCAGCTACCAGATGGTGCTGTCGTTCGAGACGAGGACCATGACGGTGAGCGGTCGCGCGATGAACCGCCTGCACGTGGTGGCGGATCCCATCCTGACCTTCTGGAATCCGCTCGACGTGCCCGTCGTCGTGCCGCGCTCGACCTTCTTTTCGATCAAGTATTTTCAACTGCCGTACGATCTCTACATCGGCGTGAACGGCGGGGCGATGCAGCGCTACCCGCTGACAGCTTCGCTTTCGGATAGCTCGACGATCAAAGACGGCGACGCGAATTATCTCTCCCTGCGGGTGGGAGAACTCCAGCCGATGGTCTTCAAGCCCGGCGAGGTGATCAAGATGTCCCAGAGCGGTGCGACGCTGGTGAAGGGAACCAACCAGGCGGACCACAAACTCGCGGGCAAGTCGGGCTTCAACTATGGCGGCGGGGTGTCCTTGCCCGTCAGGGATCTGGCGGGCGGCTTCGTCGAGGTGAAGGCGAGCGACACGATCCGCTACGAGGCGCGGCCGAACAACCTGACCGCAGGGAAGAGCAGCACGAGCGGCAACAGCATCACGGGTAACGTCTCGCACACGCGGCACTTCTCGCTGACCCACCACGAGTACTACATCGGCGAGGACCGCGGCTCGAACAGCCTCGGCTTCGGCGGGATGTACATCGACTGGGACTTCGGCAACCGGCGGGTGAAGCCGGCCGAGACCCGCGGCGAGACGCAGCCGGGCACCAAGCCTTCGGGCCAGCGTCTCTATGCGACGAATTTCCCGGAGGTCTTCCGCTCGATCAAGGATGCCGACACGCGTCCTCTCTCCGGTGCCGAACTGAACGGCCGCAAGGCTCCCATCATGCTGCTTTCCTACAATGCGAAAACCGAGAACGGCTCCGATACCGGAACCCGCTATCTCTCGCGCTTCAACCCAAGGGCGCACCATGTGGACTTCTACGATCTCTCGGCGGGCGAGCGCGACGTGTTGCCCTACGAGTTCAAGGTCGAGCCGCTCGATAGCTGGCGGAACCGCTCGCTGGAAGTGAGCACGAACGGCAATGCCTACTTCGGCGGCTCGATGAACGCGGAGTTCGGCAACAGCTTCGTCTCGACCCACTCGGTGCCGCGCGAACCGTTGGTTTCGCTCGCGGCCTTCCAGCATTCCTTCGCGAACGGCTTCGAGATCACGAGGCCGAAGTACGGCTATGCCACGCTCAACGGCCGCGAGCCGCTGCTGCCGCAGATCTCGCATGCCATCGGCAATTCGATGGCACCTTCCATGATGGCGTCCGACAGGACGGAGGGGACGTTGGCGGGTGGCAGGCCGATGGCCGATCACTCCTATCTCGCCAACCGCGCCTTGTGGGATGACTGGTTCCTGTCGGGCATTTCGCCGCAGACCGTGGCCACCTACGCGAAGCGTCGTACACAGCGGGATGTAGCGCTCCAATTCCTCGATGGCAGTGCCAGGCTACCGGTGGTGCGTTATCTTCCCGATACCAACGGGGTCGAACCATCGAAGCTGGTGTCCGGTTTTTTCAGCGGGAGCACGCCGAACGATACCGCCACGCGGAACGTTGCCAGCCTGATCCGCGTGGACGGTCTCTTCAACGTGAACTCGACTTCGGTGGAGGCGTGGAAGGCGATGCTGGGTTCACTGAAGGATCGCCAGATCGTGGTGCGTGACGAAACTGGTGCGGAGTCGATCGTGTCCGACGAGGGAACCCCGGTGGCGAACCTGCGGTCGCCGCACAATATGCTCGTCGACGGCAACGGCAGCCTCGACGTGAAGGAACCCGGCCAATGGGTGGGGCGTCGCAGCCTCTCGGAAGAGGAGATCGACTCCCTCGCGCAAGCCATCGTCCGCGAGGTGAGGAAGCGCGGTCCATTCCTGAGCCTGGCGGATTTCGTGAACCGCCGTCCGGGCAATGACGAGGAGCTGGCCCGCTCGGGGGCGATCCAGAGCGCGCTCGATTCGCGGGAAGTGAAGATCAACGACGGCTTCCGCGGCAGCGGACGCGAGGTCGGCAGCGGGGTGGCAAGCCGCTTCGCCTTCCCCGAAGCGGAGGAAGGCCCGGCCGGTTACGGGGCTCCCGGAGTCGTGAAGCAGGCGGACATCCTCACGCCGATCGCGCCGGTTCTCTCCGCGCGCTCGGACAGCTTCATCATCCGTGCCTATGGCGAGTCGGTGGATCGCGAGGGCAAGGTTCTGGCCCGCGCTTGGTGCGAGGCCACGGTGGAGCGCGACAAGCAGTTCATCGATTCCAGCGACGCGCCGGAGACCGCGCTCACGAGTCTGAGGGCGGAGGTCAACGAGTCCTTCGGTCGCCGCTACCAGATGACTTCGTTTCGCTGGTTGCATCCTGAAGAAATCTGATATTGCGCACGCATGCACCGAATTGCCGTTTTCCTCAGTCTCCTGTTCGCGCCCTTGCTGAGTGCCCAGGAACCCGGGCGCGATGTGAAGGTCCGCTTCCTCGCGGAGCGCACTCCCGGCAACCTCGGCAAGATCGAGCTGCTTGCAGGCAAAGTCCGGAGCGCGGGCTTCGATCTGCCGGTGAACCATCTCTCGGAACCGCAGTCGCCGCCGGCCAGGGCCTTTAGCGTGTGCCAGGCCGGCAAGGAAACCGCGCTGGCCGCGGTGACGCTGCCTGAGAGCGGGAAGTCCTTCATCGTCCTGCTGATCCCGGCGCAGGCGGGAGGCTACAAGCCGGTGGTCGTTCCCTCCGACGATCCTTCGTTCAAGCCGGGCGACGTGTACTTCTACAATCACTCCGACAAGCCGGTGCTCGGCTACGTCGGCACCGCGAAGTTCATCCTGCAGCCGGCTACCGGGCAGACGCTTCGGCCGACTGGCGCGAAGCCGGAGAACTATTACGATGTTGGCTTCGGGGTCCGGGAGAAGGAAGGCGACAGGGCCCTCAGCACCACCCGCTGGCCGGTGGACCCGCAGCAGCGGTCGTACGTGTTCTTTTTCGTGAATCCGAAGAACAACCGTCTCGATTTCCGCGCGGTGGATGAATTCGTGCCGCCGGAGAAACCTGCCTCTTAGGGGAACGATGCACAGTGCTGGCGGAAGGTGGGGCCCGGGCCGGGGACTCTCCGGCAGCGAAGCACTCGGCTACTCTTCCTCGCGGAGGCGCTTGAGGCGGATCTGGAGGTCCGCGAGGGCGTTCATGAAGTAGATGTAGGCGTCGTAGGGACTGCCGTAGGGAGAGAAGTACTGGTGGACATTGCCATCCGTGCCGCCCTTGGTGGACATCCAGTAGAAGTGGTCGGAAGTTTGCATCTTCGCCCAGACGTGGCTGAGGCCGGGATCCTTGGCGGCGAGGACTTCTTCCTCCAGGCGGTGGATCTTCGCGATCGCCTCCTGCTGCATGACATTGCCGGTCCAGGCGCTGAGGTCGCGTTCGGCATCGGCCCAGGAGGTGGGCCAGTGGCAGTCATACTCCTTCGACGCGCGGAACAGGTCGACGACCTCTCCGGGGGTGATCCACTTGATGTTCTCGTCGAGGACGGCTTCGGGGAGTGCTTCCCAGAAATCGAAGATGCCGGTATCCTTCCACTGGTGTTCGCCGATGGTTTCGTAGTCGAGGAAGAGGTTCACGACATCGCCGGGAGCCTTCTTGAGCCAGGAGGCGAACTTCTCCGGGGTGAGCGGGTATTCGGGCCAGTTCTTGTCGGAGAAGCGGAAGCCAAGGTCGTCCGAGAGCTCGATGTTGCGGAGGATGGTCTTGAGCTGGGAGACGTGGGGGGCGCGGTAGAGGTAGTTCGGCGATTGGCCGTTGAGGACCCAGGGGACGCCCTCTGCGAGGATGCCGTCGAAGCCCATGGTCTCGGCCTGCGCGGCGATGGCGTTGTTGTAGATGAGCTCGGTATTCCGGAAGACGCGCGGACGGACTTGGAAGACGTCTTCGAGTTTCTCGAGGTGCAGCTCGACCTGGCGCTCGAATTCCTTCTTCGAGTGGAGGATGGCGAGCGAGTGGTAGTAGGTCTCGGCCAGGAGCTCGACATTGCCGGTGGCGACGAGGTCTTGAAAGGACTTCAGGACATCCGGGCGGTGATGCTCCATCTGCTCGATGACGGTGCCGCTGATGGAGAGGGCCATGCGGAACCGGCCCTTGGTCGCCTTGATTGCCTTCTGGAAGAGAGCGTTGGCGGGGAGGTAGCACTTCTCGGACACCTTGGAGAGCACCTCGCCGTTCAGTCCGTCGTCCTCATAGAAGGCATGTTCGCCGATGCGGAAGAAATCATAGGGGATCAGCCGGTTCGGCTGATGCACCTGGAAGTAGAGGCAGACGTCAGGCATTGGGAAAGGGGTCAGTGGTCAGGGGCTAGGGTTCAGGGCTTGGAGTTTGCAGGGAGCATTTCCCTGACCTCCGGCCCCTGGACACTGGCCCCTCCACGGCTCATTTCACGGGGGCGTGCACCAAGTCGTGGTAGATCGAGACGACTTTCTCGGCGGCGGCGTCCCATGTCGAGGCTGCCATGTCCTGCTCGGCCTGCTTGACGACGCGCTCGCGGAGTTCGTCGTCTTCAAGGAGGTCGATGATGTGTTTGGCCATGAGCTCGACGTCCCAGAAGTCGGCCTTGAGGGCACCCTTGAGGACTTCGGCGACGCCCGACTGCTTCGAGATGACGGCGGGGATGCCGAATTGGGCGGCTTCGAGGGCGGAGAGGCCGAACGGCTCGGAGACGGAGGGCATGCAGTAGATGTCCGTCATCGAGAGGAGTTCGTTGACCTTCTCCTTGTTGAGGAAGCCGGTGAAGTGGAAGTAGCCGCCGAGGCCGCGGAAAGCGCCGCTTTCGATGAGGGGCTTGAGGCGCTCGCCGGTGCCGGCCATGACGAAGCGGACGTTCTTGTTCACGTCGAGAACCTTCGAGGCGATTTCGAGGAAGAATTCGGGGCCCTTCTGCGCGGTGAGGCGGCCGAGGAAGAGGACGAGCTTCTCGGGGAATTTCTTCCTGGTGCTGAAGACCCGGACCGGTTCGGCGCCGTTGTGGACGGGGTGGATCTTGGCGGGATCGATGCCGTAGTGACCGGCGCAGACCTGGCCGGTGTAGCGGCTGACGGGGATGACGGCGTCCGCTTCCTCCATGCCGTATTTCTCGATGTCGTAGATCCAGCCGCGGGCGTCCGCGCCGGCGCGGTCGTATTGCGAGGCGTGGACGTGGAGGACGAGGGGCTTGCCGGTGGCTTTCTTCACCTCGACGCCGGCGAGGAAGGTCATCCAGTCGTGGGCGTGAACGATATCGAAGTCGGTGAGAAGGGCGAGCTTGGCGGCGATCTTCGAGAACTCGACCACCTTGGTGCCGAGGTCGGCACCGTAGAGCTCGCCCATCTTGAATTGCTCGAGCTGGTTGCGCGTGGTTTGGGAGAATTTGATTTCGCCGCCGGGTTCCATGCGGATCTGTTCCACGGTGGTCTCGCTCGTGTCGTAGGGATCGAGGTGGATCGGCACGCGGTCGATCTGGGCGAAGCTCTCGTAGCGGTAATGGCCTTCGACGGACTGGAGTTCCTCGATGCGGAGGTTGTTGAGGCCGGTCAATTGGAAGCCGTCGAAGCTGGCATCCGGGGCGGAGCGGGGAACGATCACGCGCAGGTCCACATGCTTGGCGAGAGCCTGGGAAAGACCGAGGCATGCAACTCCTAGACCACCATTGATCAAGGGAGGGAATTCCCAGCCCAACTTAAGCACTCGAAGACGATTCATGAGCGGAAGAGAGACCGTTAGGAGCCTGATTTTCAGGCACTCCTGAGGTCGCGGGAGTGCGTGAGCAATGGTCGGGCCAATGTCGGGGGAATTTACGTGGAAACACGTGGCAGCATTGCCATCCAAGCATGGGAAAGATTCATTGCAATAGGGAAAGTTGTGGCAGTTGTGTGCCATGTCCGGTTTTGCTCCGCGACCCCTCCGTGGGGTTGGCATGGGGGCGGCTATGGTATTTAATATCCCGGTTCACCCCACCCATTCGATCGCATGGCTTCCGAAGAGTTTTCCGGCAATTACATGGAGAAGCACCAGACCGCGCCGGCGGTGGTGGACTTCGTACCGGGGGGTATCCGCGAGTCGCGGCGGGCGGCGGACGGTGCCTTCGAATTCGTGACGGACAACGGGGTGTTGATGCGGTTGCAATTGGTGGCGGAGGGGATCGTGCGGTTCCGCTTCACGCCGGAGGGGAGATTCGAGGACGACTTTTCGTATGCGATCGATCCGGCCTTCCGGGCCGACTTGCCGGAGCACGAGTTGATCGAGTTCGCGGACGGGTATGCATTGAAGACGGGCAAGCTTTCCGTGCGGATTGCACGCCAGGGGTTGAAGACGACGATCACGGACACGGTGTCCGGCAGGATCCTGTGCCAGGACGAGAAAGGGTTCCACTGGGAGGACAACAAGGTCTTCGGCGGGGCGGTGGTGAAGATGAGCAAGGTCTGCCAGAACGGGGAGTACTTCTACGGGCTGGGGGACAAGAGCTGCGACCTGAACCTGAGGGGGCGGGCTTTCGAGCTGTGGGGCAGCGATACCTATGCCTACGGGCGGGAGACGGATCCGCTCTACAAGAACGTGCCCTTCTACCTGAGCCTGTGCCGCGGGTGCTGCTACGGGATCTTTTTCGACAACACCTTCCGGACCGGCTTCGACTTCGGCAGCGAGAAGCCGAACGTGACGAGCTTCAAGGCGCAGGGCGGGGAGATGGACTACTACTTCATCCACGGCGAGACACCGCTGGAAATCGTGCAGCGCTACACGCGTCTGACAGGAATGGCCGAGATGCCGCCGCTGTGGGCGCTGGGTTACCACCAGTGCAAGTGGAGCTATTTCCCGGAGGCGATGGTGCGGAACATCACGCGGGGCTTCCGCGACCGGAAGATCCCCTGCGACGCGATCTACCTGGATATCGACTACATGGACGGCTACCGCTGCTTCACCTGGGATGCGGAGCGCTTCCCGCATCCGAAGAAGATGGTGGAGGAGCTGGAGGCGGAGGGCTTCAAGACGGTGGCGATCATCGATCCGGGCCTGAAGATCGATCCGCACTATCCGGCGTGGGTGGAGGGAATGGACCGGAATTATTTCTGCAGGCGGCAGGACGGGGCTCTGATGAAGGGCTCGGTGTGGCCGGGCTTGTGCCACTTCCCCGACTTCACGCGACCGGACGTGAGGGAGTGGTGGGCGACCTTGTTCAAGGACCTGATCGGTGAGGTCGGGGTGCGCGGGATTTGGAACGACATGAACGAGCCGGCGGTCTTCGAGGAGGGGACCTTCCCGCACGACGTGAGGCATGACTACGACGGGCATCCGTGCTCGCACCGGAAGGCGCACAACATCTACGGGATGCAGATGGTGCGGGCGACCCGGCAGGGGCTGAAGCTGTGGGGCAAAGGGCGGCGGGCGTTCTCGATCACGCGCTCGGCCTATGCGGGGACGCAGCGTTTCGCGTGTGCGTGGACGGGCGACAACGTGGCGAGTTGGGACCATCTGAACATGGCGAACACGCAGTGCCAGCGGCTGGCGACCTCCGGGATGTCGTTCATCGGATCCGACATCGGGGGCTTCATCGAGACGCCGACGCCGGAGCTCTATCTACGATGGGTGCAGTTGGCGGTGTTCCATCCGTTTTTCCGGACGCATTCGTCGGGGGACCATGGCGAGCAGGAACCGTGGTCGTTCGGCGAGGACACGACGGACTGGGTGAAGCGGGCGATCGAGATGCGTTACCGTCTGCTGCCGGCGATCTACACCGCCTTCTGGCAGTATGCGAGCGAGGGCACGCCGATGCTGCGTTCGCTGCCGCTGGTGGATCATCAGAACCCGGATGCCTACTGGCGCAGCGCGGAGTTTTTCTTCGGCGATCATTTGTACGTGGTGCCGATCTTGGCGGAGGGCGAGGAGGGAAGGTTCCTGTATCTGCCGCGGGGCGATTGGTTCGCGTATCACGACGACTCGCGGCCGAAGGCGGTGGCGACTGATATCTGGATCGAGTGCCCGATCGACCGGATTCCGGTGTTTGTCCGGGGTGGAGCGGTCGTGCCGCACTGGCCGCTGCAGCAGTATGTGGGAGAGATCGCGAATCCGGAGCCGGAGTTGCGGGCGTGGTGGAAAAACGGCAGCGAGACGAGCCGCTGGTATGAGGACGAGGGCGATGGCGAGCAGTGGGAAGACGGGGTCTATCGGGACTCGACGATCCGCTTGGAAGGAGCGGAGGGGAGGGTGTCGATCACGCGCGAGTGGCGGGGTTCCTGGACGCCGGGCTATGAGGCGGTGGCGGTGACCCTTTGCGGGATCGGTAGCGCGGAAGCGGAGCTGCCGGTGACGGTGGATGGTGAGCATTTCTCCGCGACGCGGGGTGAGGACGGGCGTTACCGGGTAAAGGTGCCGAGGGATTTCAAGACGGTGGAGATGAGGTGGCTGCCGGTGGAGGTGGAGGAGGAGAGGACATCGAGTGTTGAGCGGCGGACTTCGAATATCGAGTGAGGGAGGAATCTGAGCTCGGAGCGTGGAGCCTGAGAAACGGGAGGGCGGCGATGAGGGGTGGATGCGCTCCAAAACGGCGATGCTCGCCGCACTCCGAGAGAGCCTGCGGCTCCAAAGGGGAGGAGGGGTTAAGGTGGGTGGTTTGGGAAGGTGCCGGAGCGGAACTGCGGCGGCGGGTGCCGGGGGCTTCGTTCTTCCGATATGTTGTGGGAAGGGAACCATGGATTCTCGCGGGACTTCGGGCGGATCAACGCCTCAGGTCGCCCAGGTCGCCACTGGTGTGATTGCGACATATTTTGTATCCATTGTTAGATCGTCTAGGAGTTTTATGATGAGAACTTTGGCATCGGCTGGTTTTTCATTGACCGGTTCGGCCGGGAGGGTCTAGCGGATGCGGGTCTATGCGTAACAAACCCAATTTAGA
>CBFGPU010000032.1:0-10382 GCA_965650715.1 uncultured Haloferula sp.
TCCGGAGCCATCCAATGGTTGGTGGGACCCGCGAGGTCCTTGCGGCGCGAACAGATGAACGTGCGGTCCTCCACCCGCGCCACGTCGGAAGGTGTCGAGCGGGCGAGGAAAGAGTTCGGCCGCTTCTCCGGATTCAAGCGGGTGAAGGTGCCCTTCTCCACCAGAAGCTGGCACAGGCGGGCCCACTCTTCCTGCGACCCGTCGCACCATTCGACACGGTCCGGCTGACACAGGACGGTCATCTCCTCGACCCAGGCGAGGAGTTCGGCATGGCGCGAGGGCGGGTTCATGTGAGGAGCATGAAAACGCTTGAAGCCATGGCGAGCAATCCAATCGGAGGATTTGGGCGGGATTGGCGGAGATTTGACCGCTTTCCGCCGCTTGCCCGCCGGAAATGATCGGATCGCTTCACGCCCGTCGGGCCGCCGTCGCCCCGCCCGCCTTGCGAACGGATGGGGCGCTGGCCACCCAAGTGGAGGGGAAATCAGATTCGGAACCGGCGCAGCGTATCCGCTACCCGGTCGCGTCCGGAGGGACGGCGGGCCAAGGGATCCTGCAGGGTGCGCACGGCCTTGCGGCCGCCAGCGAAGAGGAAGGATTCGCATTCGATCTCCACGACTTCCAAACCCATGTAATAGGTATCGCGGAGGGTGGAAACGGCATCGGTGCCGAAGACTTCAGCCAGATGCTCGCGCAGCAAGGCCGCCTCCGTTTTCCCCACGTAGAGGAAGGCCGGCGTCTCGCCATGCGCGCATTTGGAGCGGATCAATTCGGACACGGCTTCAGGACTCCAACAGTCCCCGAAGACAAGCTCGGGGGCCAGGGTGGTCGAGTCGGGGAAGGGTGCTGACTCGCGGGATGTGTTCATGGTGTCGGTGACAGGGTGGTCGCGATTCGGGAGCAACATACGTGCCCGAACGACCGATTCATCACTCCGGTAGTGACAATTCCGTATGCCATGCCTTCGGCTCATGATATTGGTCAGACAGGATGAAATATTACATCTCCAACCTGATGGGAAGATGCAAGAGCCGAGCAATGGCCCCGTTCTGCCCCTCCTTACGGCTCCCGCCAAATGCGAAAGCGTGAGGAGCGGCGACACTCTTGTCGCCGGGTGGACGTGATAGCCGGGGACAGGAGTGCCCCCTCTCCTTAAAGCTATCGCCACATGCGCTCCCCGCAGGAGGGGCGGCACGCCCTACCGCGCCCTACTCTTCCACCTCTTCGACGACGATCCGCGGGAACACCGGCTTCGGCTTCCCGGTCTCGTGACCGTCCGGCACGAGGCCCCACTTCAGATCGTCCAGCTTCAGCGAGAGGAGGTCATCCATGCGGAGCTGTGCCGCGATGCGCGCCGCGGGATCAGGGAGCACCGGCGAAAGCAAGACCGCGCAATGGGCGAGGCTTTCCACCAGATGCTGCAAGACTGCATCGAGCCGGCTCTTGAGCGCGGGGTCTTTCGCCAGTTCCCAAGGTTTGTTCCGCTCGGCATAGGCGTTGCAATGCGTGACGTGACGGTTGATCGCCTTGAGCGCCTCGGCGACATCGAAGGCATCCATGGCCTCGCGATAGTCGCCGGTCACGGTCTCCAGCGAAGCCCGCAGGTTCGACTCCTCGTCCATGGTCTCCGAAGTCACCGTCACGATGCCGTTCGCGAAACGCGCGGTCATGTTCAAGGCCCGGTTGCAGAGGTTCCCCAGTTCGTTCGCCAGTTCCTGGTTGTAGAGCATCACGAGACGGCTCAGATCGAAGTCCGCGTCCTTGCCCGTCGTGATATCGCGCACCAGATAGTAACGTAGCGCATCCACGCCGAATTTGTCCGCCAGTTCGTCGGGATCCACCACGTTGCCGAGCGACTTCGACATCTTCTCGCTCTCGCCGGTGGCGCTCTTCCGGTTCCACCAGCCGTGAACCAGGATCTGCGGCATTTCCTCATCGCCGAAGCCCATCGCATGCAGCATGCAGGGCCAGTAGATGCCATGTGCGGGCACGAGGATGTCCTTGCCGATCACGTGCACGGGCGGTCGCGAACCTCCGCCGGCCGAGGGCCAGAGCTTCGCGAACGAAGGAAGGCCGGCGTCTTCTTTCGCGCGGTAGCCGGCGAAGGAGATATAGTTGATCAGCGCGTCGAACCACACGTAGGTGACGAAGTCCGGGTCGAAGGGAATCTCGATGCCCCAACGCAGGCGCTCCTTCGGCCGCGAGATGCAGAGGTCGAGTTCCCCTGAGTTTGCCAGGGCGCCGAGCAACTCGTTCCGGCGGAAACCCGGGATCACGAAGTCGGGATGCTTCGCCGTGAATTCCTTCAGCCACCCGGCATGCGCACTGAGGCGGAAGTACCAGTTCTCTTCCTCGATCTCGACCACCTCGCCCCACTCGGCCCCGAACTCGCCCGCCTCGTTCCGGTCGCGGTCAGTGAGGAACTGCTCCTGGCGGACCGAATAGAAGCCCTTGTAGCCCTTCTTGTAGAGTTCGCCGCGCTCCTTGAGATCGGTCAGGATCGCCTGCACGCAGGTCTTGTGGCGCTCGTCGGTGGTCTCCGCCCAACCGTCGTACTGCAGGCCGAGTTTTTTCCACAGGTTCAGGAACAGCTTCGTCTTCTTCTTCGCGAAAGTCGCGGGATGGATGCCTTCTTTCTCCGCGGTCTGCTGCACCTTCTGGCCGTGCTGGTCCACCCCGGTCAGGAAATGGACATCCTCCCCCCGCAAGCGCTGGTAGCGGGCGATAACGTCGGCAAGGACCTTTTCATACGCGTGCCCGATGTGAGGGGCACCGTTGGTGTAGTCGATGGCGGTGGTGATGAAGAACATACTGGAAAATGACGAATTCAGGATTTCCGAATGACGAAGGAAAAGCCTCTGCCGCAATGCTCAAATCCCCGCACTCTCATCACAAGACATTCGTCATCCGGAAATTCGTAATTCGTCATTCCCTCACGACCTTGCCTCCGAGGGAAAGTATCCTCGCATTCGCCTTGGCGGCCTCCGCCTCTCCGATCTGCCCGTCCCGGACATACATCTGGGAAAGGGCGGTCCAGGCCAGCAGGTCGTTGGGGCGAAGGGTGGTCGCCTGCAATCCGCAGCCGATGGCCTCCTTCACTTGCCCAAGCTTCAACAAGCACATGCCGAGGGCATGCCACCCGTCGAAGAAATCCGGGTCGAGGGCGACGCAACGGCGGTAAAGCTCCGCGGCCTCCTCGAGTTCGCCGAGTGCCAGACAGCCGTTCGCGTCGTCAAACAAGCGCTCGCGTTCGGTGTCCGGCATGAGTGGATCAGCGTTTGACAGCGGGATCGACGATCTGGGCCTGCTCGAGCTTCTCGCCCAGCCAGGCCATATAGGCATCCCGCTTCATCTCTTCGGCCTGGCGCTTGAGGGCCTGGTTGATCCGCTCGTCGCGGGCCGGGTCCTTCACCAGTTCGCGCTTCTCGACGAAGACGAAGACGGCACCGTCCGGCCGGATCACGGGATCGGCCAGCTTGCCGGCTTCGACCGTGGAAGCCGCTTCGAAAAGGGTGGTGGTATCGGCCTCGCCTTCCAGTTTGTCGGTGGACTTGAAGGGTCCGTGGCTCTTCGGTTCCAGACTGACCTCCTTGGCCAGGTCGGCGAACGGCTTCCCGGCGGCAAGGCCCTCGCGGATCTTGGCGGCCTTTTCGTCGGCGTCCTTTTTGAGCGCCTCGCTGGCCTTTTGGGCGATGTAGTCGGCACGGACTTCTTCCTTGGCCTCCTCGAAGGTCTTGGGACGGGCCTCCTCTTCCCCGTCAAGACGGGCGACGAGATAGGCGTTGTCCTTGAGCTGGAGGGCCTCCGTGAAACGGCTCAAGGGGTCGGTGCTATCGGTCAGTTGAAAGAGCTCGTCCGCCACCGGCTTGGGGTTGTCGGAGACAGTAGTGCCCTGCAATTCGGCCGGGACGGCACTGCGGGGGAACAACCCGGTGGCAACCAGTGTCCAGCCATCTTCGGCGACCCGTTTCTCGAAGTCTTTGCCCTCGCTGTTCTGGATGTCGAGGAGCAGGGTATCCACCTTGGCAATGACCTCGTCGTCGATCTGGCGCTTCTTCTCGGCGTATTCGGCATCCTCTTTGGCCTTCTTCTCGGCGGCTTCCTTCTCTGCCGCCTTCTTCGCCTCTTCGGTGACGGCATCCGGAAGCTTCGGCGGCTCGACCGCACGCTCGGGATAGGTTGGCTTGGCGATCAGGTAGCTCACCTTGATCTTGCGCTCGACCATGTACTTTTCCTTGGTGGTTTCCCAAGCCGCCTTGAGTTCCTCATCGGTCGGCTTGATCTGCTCCTGGAAGGTGGCGAGCGCCGTGCGCGCCACCTGGATGCTGACCTGCTGCTCGGTGCTGGCCGCGCTTTCGAGCGCAGCCTCGCGGGTACCGCCGAGACCGCCGCCGATGATTTCCTTGAGTTGCTCCGAAGCGATGCTGTCACGGATCAGGTCGAGAAGGTCCTTCTCAAGCATGCCGAAGCGGCCCAAGCCGTCGACCAGCCTGTTGTAACGTTCTTGGCTGAACTGGCCATCCGGTCCCGTGAAGGTCGCCTTGACGTGGGCCTCGACCTCCTGATCGCCGGGATGGATCCCGAAATCCTCGCAGGCTTGCCGCAGGGTGAGGCGGTTGATGAAAAAGCGACGAACGCCCTGAGGGCTGCCGTCGGCCCCCAGTTCGCTGATGAGCTGGATCGTGCCGGTCTGGAAGGCCAAGCTGTAGTCGGAGGCCGGCGCCTCGGCCAGCTTGCGGTATTGGGTGGCGGTGTAGCTGGTGCCGTCCACGGTGAGGACCACCGGATTGTTGGCATTCGCCCGGCCCATGGTCGCGGGATCGCCGAAGAAGGCGAGGCCGACGAAAAGCAGCGCGATCACGAAAATGATCAGGCCGGTGTACTTGCGGAGGTGTTCGATCATGGACGGCTACTTGGGGTGTGCCCGCGGGGCGCGGTAGTTAAAGGAGCCGCCGGGGGGGCATCAACCCCTATTTGCGGTCAAAACGTTGGGGGAAGAACACGCCGCCTTCCGCCCCTCCACTTCCACCCGGGCCAAAAAAAGAGCCGCCGGGGAGCACCCACTCCCCGACGGCCAAGTTCGTCAACCCTGGCCGGTCCCGTCAGACGGGATTCGGCTGGAGCTGACAACTGCTGTTCACCCTTACATGAAAACTGCACTTGCGCGCGGTTTTCAGTGTTTCAGACAGGTGCGTTCAGCGGGCCGTTCAAATGTTTCGCGAATTTTTTCGTCAGCCCCGCGGAAAGCGATCTTGCCGGGCGCGGAAGGCGGGGGCATCGCTCGCTCCGTGACAGGACACGAGATCCGCGACGCCCTGGCCGCCGCCGGGGTGATGCCCAGCCGCCAGCTCGGCCAGAATTTCCTCTGCGATCCGAATATGGCGCGATGGATCACCGAACAGCTCGACGCCGGGCCGGAGGACACGGTGGTGGAAGTCGGCCCCGGGACGGGTGCCCTGACCGGTCATCTGGTCGGCAAGGTCCGCCGGATGATTCTGGTGGAGTTCGATTCGCGGCTGGCGGCCTGGCTTAAGGAGCGGTTCGCGGGGGAGCCCTCGGTGGAGGTCCATCACGCGGACGGGGCAAAATTCGACATCCGGGGCCTGTTCCAGCACCGGCCGGTGAAGTTCCTGGGAAACCTGCCCTATTCATCCGGCGGGGCGATCCTGCGGAATTTCCTCTCCCGTCCGAACCCCTTTTGCCGGGCGGTGGTGATGCTGCAAAAGGAGGTGATCGAACGGCTCGCCGCCGTGCCGCGGACCAAGGACTACGGAGTCCTGACACTGCGGGTGCAAAGCGAGTGGTCGGTCAAACCGCTGCGGACGGTGCCACCGGAGGCCTTTCACCCGCGACCGCAGATCGACTCCTCGGTGGCGCTTCTGCTTCCGCGGGGTAAAGAACTACCGGCCTTCGACGCGCGGCGCTTCGACGAGCTGATCCGCCGGGGTTTCGCGCAGCGGCGGAAGCAAATGGGCAGGCAGATGCCCGAGAGCCCGCCATGGGCGGAGGTCGCCGCCGCGATCGGCGCACCGGTCACCGCCCGGGCCGAAGAACTCTCGCTGGGGCAATGGATCGAGGTGGCGCGGCTGTACGATCCGCACCCGCTCCGGGACATTCCCCAAAAGGACGGTGAAATCTTCGATGTGGTGAACGAGGAGGACCGGGTGACCGGACAGGCGACGCGGCGGGAGGTCCACGAGAAGGGACTGCTGCACCGGGCGATCCACGTTTTCGTGGTGAACCGGCACGGGGAGCTCCTGCTACAGAAGCGGTCGCGCTTCAAGGACGCGCACCCGGACGTGTGGGATTCGAGCGTGGCGGGTCATCTGGACGCGGGGGAAGACTATGGGGCGGCGGCGGTGCGCGAGTTGGAGGAGGAGATGGGGATCACGGGGGTGGAGCCGGAGGAGATCGGGCGGATCAAGGCTTGCGAGGCAACGGGTTGGGAGTTCGTCGGGCTTTTTTTACTACGATCGTGGGACGGCACGCCGCGGTTTCCCTGTGCGGAGGTGGAGGCGGTCATGTGGATGAAGCCGGACGTTCTGGGTCAATGGATTGCGACGAGACCGGAGGATTTCGCCAGTGGTTTTTTAGAATGCTGGAAGCTCGCGCGGGGCTTATGATCGGGGTAACCGGGTAGTTTTTAGAAATAACTTGTAATCGAGTCTGAAATTTCTACTCTCCCGGTCGCACTCCCCGCAAGAAGCCACTCCCCGGCACATCAACCAGTCCCAGCCTATGAAACTTGCGAGTCGTTTGCGGCGCATGTCCCGCGTGCGTGCGTACCGCCGTGTTAAACACTTGGTTCCTGCCATGACCTTGGCGGAACTCACCCTTGTGATCCTGATCATGCTGTCCCTGATCGGAATCCTCGCCATCGGTGCGAAGACCTGGAAAAAAGGGTCCGACCGTTCCGTGTGCATCCTGAACCTGCAAGCCGTCCAGAAGGGCGTGCGCAGTTTCTCCAATCTCTACGGCTACGTGCCGGGAGCGTCGGTGAGCGGTCTCGAAGCGCAGATCATCGGAGAAGGTCGCTTCGTGGAGACGATGCCGCTTTGTCCGAGCGAAGGCACCTATGCCTCCGGCGGCGACGTGATCCCGCAGATGGGCTCGCTCTACTTCAATTGCTCGCTCGCGAGCAGCGGGGAAGAGCACACGCCGAACGTCACCGAAGACTGGTGAGATTCCGGGGATTTCCCGGATTGCAGGGCGATGGAATCCGGGTGAAGCTCGCGCCCGGATTCCGATGACCCAGGCAGCAGCGCAGTCACGCCAACAGGCCCGGCAATGGTCGGCGGCCTGCGGGATTTCCGCGTTCATCAACGTGGCGACGGTCCTGTTGATCGTGGTCTGGATGAGCTTTTCGGTGATCCTGGACGTGATCGCCTATGTGGCGCTGAGCGCACTCGGGTTTTCTCCCGCCCCGTTCGGGGGTAACGGCGGTTCCGCCCCCCCGCCGCCCGCGGTGGAGGAATCGATCGCGACGATCATTCCGGACACCACCGTGGCAAGCGAGCCGGCCCTCGACACGCCCTTCGTGCGCACTTCGCCGGACCAGCAGGCGCAGCGACCGGAGGCGCCGGCATTCACCGGCGAACGGAACACGCAGGCGACCAGCGATGCGCCCCCGGTGGCGGGTGCCGATCCCCTGATGCCGAGCCAGCGCGGGAAGGAGCCCGACTACGAAGGGGAGCTGGAGACAACGGTCAGCAACTATCAGGACGGCGAACTGGAAGCGAACAAGATCGCCCCGCCCGACCCGACGCCGGGTCCTCCGGAGCAGAAGGAAGCGGTGGCGATCGAGGGTGCGGAAGCGATTACGCCCGCCCCGCCTGCTGCCACCGCCCCCCCGATCCCGGAAACCCCCATGGCCGCCGCTGCGGTCGCGCCAAAAGACCCGATCGCGGCCGGTCCTTACCAAGTGGAGCGTCAGACCCAGCAGGCGAGCCCGCCGGAGCAGCCGAAGCCAGCCCCACCGGACCGCCAGACCGCTGCGGAAGGCACGGAGGCGGGCAAGGCAGAGAGCGCCAAGCAGGAGCCCAAGCCGGCGGTGAAATCCGATACCCCCGGCTTCACCGGCTACCAGCGGAAGACGCGCATCCAAGGCTCGATCACGCGGCAGGGGCGATCCGCGCTGGATGTGGAGGATTCGGCGCTCGGCCGCTACCATGCCGCGCTCAGCCGGGCGGTGGAAAAGGAATGGCAGCTCAACTGCGTGCGGAACCGGGACTACCTCCTGCCGGGGCAGCTCATCGTGCGCTTCGTGCTGGAGCCGAGCGGGAAGGTCCGCTCACTGGTTTTCGTGGAGGAAGTCGAAGGAGGAGGAATCCAGAAGGGCTTCACCCTGGAAAGCATCCGCACCGCCAAGATCCCGCCCTTCCCCGCCGAACTCAAGAAGCAGCTCGACGGCGAGCCGCTCGAAGTCACCTACAGCTTCACCTTCTGATCCGATATTCCATGCTCGTTCCCACGCTCTCCGCGCTCGATTTCAAGGCAATCGGCGATTTCTTCAACCAAGGCGGCATCTTCATGTATGCGCTGGCGCTGACGTCCTTCGTCGCGCTGACCGCCATCGTCTTCAAGATCCTGTCGCTGTCCCGCCGGGTGGTGATCCCTCCGGAACTGGAGGATGAAGTGAGACGGGCGGAGACGAGCGGGGAGATCGGCGGTCTGGTGAACCGCTCGAGCAGCGGGACCAGCACGCTGGCGCGTCTGTGCCAGGAAGCGCTGCGGCACCGGGGCAAGCCGCGGGCCGAGATCACGGATGCGGTGCAGGCCTCGGCCCGGGACGAGATCGTGCAATTGAACTCCGGGATGATCATCCTCGATACGATCATCACGGTGGCGCCGCTCTTCGGCCTGCTGGGAACGGCGAGCGGTCTGGTGGTGATCTTCAACGGTCTGGGCGACACGCCCGACCAGAACCTGCTCGCCAAGGGAATCGGGCGTGCGCTCGACAATACCATCGTGGGTCTGGCGGTGGCGGTGCCGGCGGTGGTGGCGCACGGCTGGTTCAGCCGGCGGATCGAGGTGCTGATCTCGCGGCTGGAGTCGCTGCTCGCGCGGGTGGCGCGGATCTGCGAGGGGGATTATCCGCATCCGGGATCCGTGCCACACGTGATGCCGGTGCAAACGGCGGCACCTGTGACCGACAAGTTCCCCACCCCTCCCGCTCTTCCCCGCGTCCCGGAACGGCCATGAAATTCGAGCGCCCCGCCCGCCGCTCGCGCGGCATCATGATCATGCCGATGATCGACATCCTGTTCGGGGTGTTGATCTTCTTTATCGTGACGACGGTGCCGAAGAAGGCGCGGTCGATCCTGCGGATCGCGCTGCCGACGGTGAAGGACGTCCCATCCTCGACGGTGGTGGAAGCGAGCTCGATCCTGTCGGTGGACAAGCTGGGCAGCGTCTCGCTGGATGCGGTGCCGGTGCCGGACGTGGCGCTGCTGGACGCGTATCTGAAGGCGTACGTGAAGGAGAATCCGGGCCGGAAGCTGGAACTGGAGGCGGACAAGGAGCTGCCGCTAGGGAAACTACTTGCCGTATGGGACGCGTTGACCCGCGCGGGCATCCCGATTAAGGACGTGCCCGCCCGCATCCGCCTGCCGCAGGAAGCGGACGGTTCATCCCGATGATTCTCGAAATTGTTCAGTACGGTCACCCGGTCCTGCGCGAGCGCTGCAAGCGTGTCGAGCAGGTGGATGACGCCATCCGCATCCTGGCCGATGACATGTTGGAGACAATGTACGACGCCAATGGCGTGGGTCTTGCCGCGCCGCAGGTGGGCGTGGCGCTCCGGCTGGCGGTGATCGATGTCTCGCACGATCCGGACTGCATCAGCTTCCTGAAGGTGGATGGCAAGGACGCGCCCCTGTCCTCGATCATGCCGCTGAAGTTCATCAACCCGGAGTTGGAGTTCACCGGGCCCAAGGAGCGGGATACGGAGGGTTGTCTGAGCATCCAGGACATCCGCGCGGAGGTGAACCGGCCGGGGGCGGTGAAGGCGACGCTGCCGCAGCTCGACGGGAGCGTGCTGGTGATCGAGACGGACGGGCTGCTGGCGCGGGCGCTGCAGCATGAGACGGATCACCTCAATGGCGTGCTCTTCATCGACCGGGTTTCGCCGGCGACGAAGATCAGTTTGAGGAGGAAGTTGAAGCGGTTGACGGAGGAGGGATGAGGGGCTGAAAAATCACCAATCATCAATCCTTCAATTCAGGAAGGTGCGTTAGCACCACCCATGATCGGTCCGGAGGACGCAATTTGGAACGGACCGACGGGATCAATCATCAATCGAAGTGCGGCTGCGCCGGAGAGGGATGGATGTGCGGATGACGGGCCCGACATTTGAAAGGCGGGGAACCCGGCGGACCGGGAGG
>CBFGPU010000033.1:0-10256 GCA_965650715.1 uncultured Haloferula sp.
AGTTGCTCCGCCCCATGCGCCAGCGTAAGGAGCGACGACACTCTGGTCGTCGTGGTGCACGTGCCCGCCGGGGACAAGAGTGTCCCCTCTCCTTAGTGCTCCCGCCATGATCGGAGATCGATCAGCTCGAAGACGATCTTCCCGTAGTTGTCCGTCTCGTACGCAAGCGCGACTTTGCCGTCCGGCATGACGGCGAGATGGCTATAGGCGGCGTCGCCTGGTTTCACGAGTGTCTTAGTGGACCAGGTTTTCCCGTCATCCTTCGAGCCGCGGAGAACGAGATCTCTCCTGCCCTCCTCCGAAGCCGGATTCATGAAGAGCAGCAGCCCGGGCTTTGCGTTGCCGCACCACGAGTGACGCTTGAGAGTCCCCATGCACTGGGGTTCGGGGAGGCTCGCGTCCCATGTGGTCTCACTCCAGGTCTCGCCGCTGTCCCCGCTGATGGCGACGGCGCGCTCCTTCTTCGGCGAGCCGTGATTGCGCATGTTGAGCATGAGGACACCGTCTTCGAGCTCGGCGACTTCGCATTCGTTGGTGTGCAGCGCGGCAAAGCTGCGGGATGACTTCCAAGTCTTCCCGCGGTCGTCGGAGTAGATGGCGTGGGCACGGTAGCCCTCCGCTTCCTTGTGATTTACGCCGAGGACGAAGCGGCCCTTGTGCGGGCCTCGCTGGAGCACGATGCCGGAGCCCGGACCGCTGGCGAACCAGCTCCAGTTTCCGAGCTTCACCTGACGGGTGATATCTTCCGGCTTCGACCAGGTGAGCCCGTCGTCGGTGCTGCGGCTGAGATAAACGAGGCGCGAGTCCTCGCCGAAGCCGGGGACGACCTTCTTCTCCGGGACACGGTTCCAGGTCATGACCACGGTGATCGCGCCGCTCTCGGGATCAAGCGTGGGGCAGGCGTTGCCGATGGTGTCTGCTCCGATGTCGGCGACGGTGATCTCCTCGGACCAGGTCTTGCCGCCATCGGTCGAGCGCTTCAGGACGGTATCGATATCGCCGTTGTCGCCCTTGCCCTCTACCCGCCGTTCGGCAAAGGCGAGCAAGGTACCCTGCTTTGTGACGGCAAGCGTCGGGATCCGGTAGGTGTGCCGCGGGGCCTGGCCGGTGCCGGTGTAGAGATCGAGCGCCGGAAGCGGGCCCGCGAGGGTCAGGAAGAGCAGCAAGCGTCGGTGCATGGGAAAGGAAACGGTGCCGCGCGCGGGATCTATCGGCGGAGCGCTTCCCTGGAACTTGCCTGCCTTGGCACTTGGCACTTCTCCCTTGGAACTTTAAACGAGGCGCATGACCACCGCGGTATATGCCGGTTCCTTCGATCCCCCGACCAACGGTCACCTCTGGATGATCCAGCGGGGGCTCGAGATGTTCGAGCGGCTGATCGTGGCGATCGGGAGCAATCCCTCGAAGAGCTATACCTTCACGGTGGAGGAGCGGCTCGAGCTCTTGCGCGCCTCGATCCCCTCCGCGGAGCGCCTGACGATCGCGCATTTCGACAACCGCTATCTGGTGCACTACGCGCGGGAGCAGGATGCGCGCTTTATTCTCCGGGGGATTCGCGGACCGAATGACTACGAGTACGAACGGGTAATGCGGCACGTGAATGCGGACCTCGCGCCGAATATCACGACCATCTTCCTGATGCCTCCTCGCGACATGGCGGAGGTGTCGTCCAGTATGGTAATGGGTCTGGTGGGGCCGGTCGGCTGGGAGGATCAGGTGCGGCGCTACGTTCCCGCGCCCGTATTCGAGGCCTTGGAAAAGCGGGTGAAGTAGGACGGAGGACAAGCCCGTCATCCCTCGAAAGAGCCTGCCGGGCGGCACGTTTTGGCATTTCCAGTGCGGCCGCTTTCGGGAAACCTGCGGTCCGCGTGATTTTTCCGGCGATCCAAGCCACCGATCGCGAAACCCATACTTCCGAGAGAAACCCATGCTTCGAGTCCTGCTTTGGATTTCCGTCTCCCTGCTCGGAGCCGCCGCCGTCGGCGTGGCCGCCTTCCAGCGGGGCGAGCCCGTGAACGCGCTCTGGCTCGTGATCGCGGGTGTCTGTACCTTCGCCGTCTCCTATCGCTTCTACTCGGCGTGGCTGGTGGCCAAGGTCCTCACCGTCGATGACCGGCGGGCGCCGGCGGCGGTGACCTGTAGCGACGGGAAGGACTTCGTGCCGACGCCGAAGTGGGTGGTCTTCGGCCATCACTTCGCGGCGATCGCCGGGCCGGGGCCGCTGGTCGGTCCGGTGTTGGCGGCGCAATTCGGCTATCTGCCGGGAATGCTGTGGATCTTGGTGGGTGCGACGCTCGGTGGCGGCGTCCACGATGCGGTGGTGCTCTTCGCCTCGATGCGCCGGAAGGGGAAGTCGCTCGGGCAGATGCTGAAGGAGGAACTGAACCCCGTGATCGGCCTGATCGCCATGGTGAGCTTGCTGGCGATCATGACGATCATCCTGGCGGTGCTCGGGCTGGTGGTGGTGAAGGCGCTGGCGGAGAGCCCGTGGGGGCTTTTCACGATCGCGGCGACGATCCCGCTGGCGATGATCATGGGCATCGCGCTCAAGAGCGGGAAGGTCAGCGTGATGGCAGCCTCGATCTTCGGCGTGGTGGGGCTATTGGCCGCGGTGGTGGGCGGGAAGTACCTGAGCCCGGAGATGCTCAAGACGCTGACGCTCGATTCGAAGCAACTCGCGTGGGCGATCATGATCTACGGATTCGCCGCGAGCGTGCTGCCGGTGTGGCTTCTGCTCGCGCCGCGGGATTATCTCAGCACCTTCATGAAGCTGGGCACGGTGGCGATCCTGGCAGTGTTCATCGTCTTCCTCGCCCCGCCGCTGCACATGCCGGCGGTCACGCCCTTCATCGATGGCAGCGGCTTCGTGGTCGCGGGGCCGGTGTTTCCCTTCGTGTGCATCACGATCGCCTGCGGGGCGGTGAGCGGTTTCCACGCGCTGATTTCTTCTGGCACCACGCCGAAGCTGTTGGGACGCGAGAAGGATATCCGGCTGGTGGGCTACGGTTCGATGATCGTGGAGATGCTGGTGGCGCTGATGGCGATCATTGCGGCTTGCGCACTGCAGCCGGGGCAGTACTTCGCGATCAACTCGCCGGTGGATCCGAACAACGTGGTGGCGGTCGAGGCGCAGATCGCGAAGATCAATTCCTACGGCCCGGAGTATGCGGTGACGCGCGCGGAGATGGAGCAGCTCGCGAAGGATTTGGGCGAGCCGCACATCATCGGGAAGATCGGCGGTGCGCCGACATTCGCGGTGGGCATGGCGCACATGTTCGCGAAGGTGATCCCGGGGCAAACGGCGCTGTCGCTGTGGTATCATTTCGCGATCATGTTCGAGGCGCTCTTCATCCTGACGACTCTGGATGCGGGGACGCGGGTGGGGCGATTCATCCTGCAGGATTTGCTCGGCCAGATCGTGCCGAAGATGCGGAACACGGGATCGTGGACGGCAAACGTGATTTCGACCTTCCTGTTGGTTTCGGCATGGGGGTATTTTCTTTACCAGGGGGCGATCGATCCGGAGGGAATCGCGAAGAGCCTGTGGCCGATCTTCGGAATCGCGAACCAGTTGCTGGCGGTGATCGCGTTCTGTCTCGGCACGACGATCCTGATCAAGATGGGCAAGGCGCGCTATGCGTGGTGCACGCTGGTGCCGATGGTCTTCCTGACCGTGGTGACCTTCACCGCGGGGATCATGAAGATCTGGTCGCCGAAGGCAGCGGGCTTTTTGCCCGCGATCGCGAAGCTCGAAGCGGCGATTGCCGGAGGGCTGAGCGGGGATGCCTTGAAGAAGGCGGAGACGGCGCTGACGAATGCCAAGGTGGATGTGGCGATCACCGCGATGTTCCTGGTTTTCGTGGCATCGATCGTGATCGGCTGCATGCGCGAGTGGGTGTTGTTGCTGCGGAAGCAGAAGCCCTCGGTGTTGCATGAGAGCGAGTATGTGGTGCTGGCGGAGTAGGCCATTCCCGGTTTAGCCTCGGCTCATGTTCGGCATCCACGACTTCGGCGTCTTCATCGCCGCTTGCATCCTCCTCAATATCACGCCGGGGCCGGACACGCTCTACATCCTCGGCCGCAGCATAGCGCAGGGCCGTGCGGCCGGGATGGCCTCCGTGCTCGGGATCGCGGCGGGGACGGTGGTGCACACGCTGGCGGCGGCGCTCGGGGTTTCGGCGCTGCTCGCGGCCTCGGCCTCGGCGTTCATGGTGATCAAGTTCGCGGGGGCCGCCTATTTGGTTTACCTGGGGGTCCGGATGATCCTGACGCGCGCCTCCGCGGCGTCGATTCCGACCAGCTTCTCGTCCTCGGGATTCGTGGAGATCTTCCGGCAAGGGTTTCTCACCAATTTGCTCAACCCGAAGGTTGCCTTGTTCTTCCTCGCCTTCGTGCCGCAGTTCATCGCGGCGGAGAGCAGCACGAAGTTTGCGGCCTTCGTTGCGCTCGGGTTTTCGTTCATCGGCACGGGGACGGTGTGGTGTCTCTTCCTCGTGTGGGTTTCGGCATGGTTGGGCGACCGGCTCCGGAGCAACCGCTCGTTCGCGGATTGGTTGAACCGCGGGACGGGTGCGCTTTTTGTTTTCCTGGGTATCCGTCTGGCGGCGACGAAGTAACTACCTACTCCGAAGAGGGGGCGACAGCGATGCGAACTGGCGCTATTCCTTGCACGCTCATGAAGAACAAACCCGCTTCCATCCTCCGCCTTCTCACCGTTTTCGCGTTGCTTGCGGGGGCCGCGCCCGCTGCCGAGCCGGGTCCCTATCCCGGCTGCGTGAAGATCTTCAATGGCGAAAACTTCGACGGCTGGGTGGCCGATCCCTCGACCTGGAGCATTGTCGAAGGCGCGATGCGCGGGGTGGGCGGGACCTCGCGGCTGGCGTATACGAAGGCGGACCACGGCAGCTTCCGGCTGATCTTCACCTCGCGCATGAACCCGGTGAACAAGGACCACCTCGGGGTGCTGTTCTGGGGCGACCGGCCGGGTGATCCGGGGAAGCCGAAGATCGACAACGCGGGGTGGCTGCAATTCATGCCGCCGCATGGTGCGATGTGGGATTACCATCCGCCGCAGCACCGGAATCTCCCGCATGAGACGCTTGCGGAGGGACCGCGGGACTTCACCACCTGGCATGTGACCGAGATGCTGTGCAACCTGGATAAGGGTACGTTGCGGGCCGCGGTGGATGGCGTGGAGATCGTGCGCTACACGCATCCATTTCCCACCGAGAGAAAGGACCCGGAGAAGCGGATCATCGCGGGGCCGATCGGCATGTTCCGGCACGGCGGCGGGGCGTCGGAGTACAAGGACATCTACCTCGAGGCGGAGCCCAAGGAGGACAAGCTGGTTACCGTGAAGTGAACCGGCCGCATCCCGCCGGATTTTTGCTGCCACCCGGGCACCTCTCATGATCCAACTGCGCGGAATGAGCGCCAATCGACTTTCGGGCCTGCGACCACTTCTCCTTCTGTTCTTCGCGGGCTGTTGCCTTTTGTCGCCATCGTGCCGTGCTCCGATGGAAGAGGATGGCACCCGGAAGCTGGCTGCCGACACGCGCGCGCTCGGCGATGTCGAAGTCATCACGCTGCCGAACAGTTCGAGCCTTGCGGACCTGGAGCAGCGGTTCGGCCCCGGTGAGCCGCAGTCGGGAGGCCGATTGGCCTATCGCTCCGTCAAGAGCCCGGAGAAATTCTTCTGGGTCTATTCGCACAATTCTCCCTACGGCAGCGGCCCGATGGTCCACCACATCGTGCTTGCCGACCAACTGGAGGAAAAGGGCAAGGTCGTCTGGCCCGCGAAGTGGCGGGACATGCCCCCAGCCACTGCTGCCTACATCAATAGCAAGAAGCAGCCGTACTGAGGCAGGGGTCCGCTCCCACGGGGGAAGGGAAATGCGGACTTGTTTCGCGGCCGGGAAAGGCTTATGCGGGGGACCTTATGAAAATCACAAGTTTCCTCCTGACTCTCGCCCTCGCCGGGCTCGCCCATGCCGGGGAGAAGCTCCCGCGCGGGACCTTCGGCTTCAAGGACCTTGAGAAGGCCAAGACCGAAGCCACGGCAAAGAACAAGCCGATCGCCTTCGTTTTCAGCGATAAGGACACCACCTGCCCGATCTGCCAAGACGCCACTTCCAGCCTGATCGACACGGTGAAGTCCAAGGCGGTGGTGGTCTTCATCAATGCTCCCGAAACGAACGCCGGTTCGAACGAGATCCCCGAAGCGGCGCGCAAGGCTCTCATGCAGGGTACCGTGATGCCGAAGATCGCGGTGACGGATTCCGGCGTGACCAAGCTGATCGCCTCGACCAACTACGAGACCTACAGCAAGGACGAGAAGGCGATGCGCGAATTCAAAAAGGCGCTGAAGCCCGCGAAGTGAGCCGCGGCTCACAAAGCGCGCAGCACGACGGGTCGCTGCACAGCGAGCAGGCGGGGGGCCTCAAGATACCGATCATCCGCCTATGAAGATCGCCACCGTCCGGGCTCATGCCCTTTCGCTGCCGGAAGCCGTGGAAGAACCGCACTTCGATTTCAGCTCCTTCCGCGTGCGCGGGAAGATCTTCGCGACGGTGCCGCCGGATGAAGAGCATCTGCATGTCTTCCTCCGCGAAGAAGAGAGGGCGGTGGCCCTGGAGAAGTGCTGCGCCTTTGCGGAGGAGTTGCACTGGGGGGAGAAGGTGCTGGGCCTGCGGGTCTCGCTGGCGGAGGCGTCCGATGCAGCGGTGAAAGAGATGCTGGATCAAGCATGGCGGGGCAAGGCACCGAAGGCGCTGCTGGGGAAGGGAGGCGATGCCGGCTTGTAGGTTCGAGCCCTCCGGGAGGCTGGACCGGTGGCATTTTTGGTGGGATTCGTAGTGGCGGTCGGGGTGATCGCTTAGTGAAGATCTTGCTGTCTCGCGACACCGCCCACGCCCTCTCGTTCCACCAATCGAATGATCCTGCTCCTTCAGTTGCTCCGGAGAATGGCCAGCGGCGAACGGCTTGAGAAAGGCTCGCCGGAGAACGCCACATGGTGGCTCGGTGTCCTGGTGACGCTGCCTGTCACGGTTGCGGTCATGATGGGATGCTTCGCGTGGTTCGAGAAGTCGGAGTATTCCCATTTGCTCGATACGATGGCGGGAGTGGTTGGCATGATCGTTCTCATGGTGATCGTTTTCGCCGTGCTGCAGGCGGTTTGCGTGCGCACGTTCCAGCGGTCGCCGCTGTGGTTGATTGCGATCGCGGTGGTGATATGGGGAGGCGGAGTGTGGTGGTTCGTAGCGTGGCTGTGAGGAGCGGCGCAGCCGCCTTGGACTGCGGCAGCCTGCTGCCGCTTTTCCGACGCAGCCCTGCTGCGGAGTTGGGTCGGTGAATACCTCACCTGCGTAGGCGCGTTCGTGAGAACGCGGAAGGGAAGTGAGGTGTCTCTCCATCACCCGTGCTTTCCGTCGTGTCACCACCGCGCCTACGGAGGGAGACCCGGAACGCTCTACGTTCTTCACGGCGGCAGGGCAGGCCAGCGCGGCTTCGCCGCCGTGCTCAGAACGGCGCCTTCACCAGCGTCGCGAGGAGCTCTTCCATCAGCTCGGCATCTTCCGTCTCGCCGCGCACCGACCAAGCGGTGGCGAGTTCTTCGACGACGCGCACGAGCAGTTCGCCGGGGTTGGCGGAGCGGGCGGCGATCATGCGGACATCGCGCGGATAGCGGCGCATGCGGTGTGCGAGATCGTCGGGCAGCACGCGGCGGCCCTTCACGAGCGGCTCGCTGAGGATCACATTACCCTCGTCGTGATAGCGGCACAAGAGGGAACGCGGCAAAAGCAAACCGTCGACATCGATATCCAGACGGCGCGCGACAAGCAGGAACAGGATACCGAGGCCGATCGCATTCGACGGGTTGCCGGCCAAGACATGGGCGAGATCATAGTTATCCGGGTCATCCTCCTCGCCGGTATTCGCGGAAAAACGTCCGCTCTCGAATAGCGCGCGGTTGAGTCCGGCGGCACCGTGTTCGGCGGCGGTCACTTCGAGCTCCTCGGCGAGGAGGTCGAGCGCGTCGCCGAGCGGCTGGCGCAGGGTCACGCCGTCGTGGAGATAGTCGGAAATGCTGCGGAGGAGCGCCTCGAATTGCTCCCAGTCGTCCGATACCGCGGCGGCCCCTTCGGCCGGCACCACCCATTCGCGGCGCAGTCGCTCGCGGCGGGCGGGAAGGAGCAACAGCGAGAGCAGTTCGAGTTCGGATTCGCCGAGCGTCACCTCGGACTCGCCGAGCAGTTCGCTCACGTCCCCGCCGAAGGCCGCGAGGGCGTTTTCCACGGAAGCGCGGACCGGCGGTGAATCGTCGTCGAGGAGCCTCAGCAAGACGGAGAGGCGTTCCGGAGAAGTGTCGGTCCCGATGGTCACTGTCAGAAAAGGGGGATGGTGCGCGATACTGGGTTCGAACCAGTGACCCCCACCGTGTCAAGGTGGTGCTCTACCACTGAGCTAACCGCGCATGTGTGCCCCCGGACGGGGGCGGGAGAATGGGCGGCGTCCCGGGCGGATGCAACCCCTTTTTTTCGATCCGGAAACTCCAATTCCGGGGCGGTGTTTTTGGAAGGAGGCACTACGAATCGGACGAATCTTACGAATGAATGTCCGGCCCGGGGATTTCAAAGCCCTGTGCCTTTCAATTCGTCGGATTCGTCCGATTCGTGGTGCCCTTCTTTTGCATCCGGGCCTCCCGATGCCGGGACAATAAAAAGGGCGGGGAGCCGAAACTCCCCGCCGTTTGAGACAGTTGACTCAACGCGAGCAGGCTTGTCGGGCCGGAGCCGTCTGGCGCTGCTGCGGATGGAGTGAAACCTTATTTCGCGGCCTTCTTGGCAGCCTTCTTGGCGGCCTTCTTTGCCGGAGCGGCTTTCTTGGCGGACTTCGCGGCCTTCTTGGCAGGCGCCTTCTTCGCGGCCTTCTTGGCTACCTTCTTGGCGGCCTTCTTGGCGACGGTCTTCTTGGCAGCCTTTTTCGCGGCCTTCTTGGCGGACTTCGCGGGCTTCTTGGCAGCCTTTTTCGCGGCCTTCTTCGCTACCTTCTTCGCAGGCGCTTTCTTGGCGGCCTTCTTGGCAGGTGCTTTCTTGGCGACCTTCTTGGCAGGTGCCTTCTTGGCGGCCTTCTTGGCAGCCTTCTTCGCGGTTTTCTTTGCAGCCATGGCTTTGTGTCGTTTGAGTTCGCGTTCGATGTTGGTTTTCTCTTCCGGCGTTAACGTGCCGGCGGAGAGGAGTGCGAGGATCGCCTCACCGAGACGGCCCCCGAAAGCGTTGGTCAGAAAGTCGTGCGATGCACGTTGGACGATGCTGTCCTGCGGAAACGCGGCTTCGTAGACATGTGCCCGTCCGACGCGCACACGCTTCACCAGCTTCTTGCGCTCGAGACTCTGCAACACCGACAGCACCGTGGTGTAGGCCCGGTCCTTCCCGTCGGGGAGGAACTCAAGTACGGTGGTTACCGTAGATGGACCTTCATGCCACAATACCGACAGCGCTTGCAGCTCGAGATTGGAGGGTTGTGTGACTCGTGCCATGATCGTTGTGATCGCCGGATTGGTGGCACCATAAAGCTAGTAGTTCACAAATCCGTCAAGTTTAAATTGACGGATTTTTCGGTACTCTTAAATAAATTTCCGAGCGCCTCTCCCCTGTTTTTCCTTATCTACGATATCCATCGTAGATGTGAAAGTCCGCTCACTTTCCTTCAAGCGCGGGCCGCTTCACTTCCGGCGCGAGCTTGGAAAGCGCTTCCCACAAGGCGTCTTCGGAGGGATGACCGTTGAAGAGAACCTTTCCTTCAGCCGACACGAGTGCCATCGCGGGCACGCTCTGGATGCGCAAGGTGCTCGATATCGTGTCCGTCTCGCGATCGATCAGCCAGGCGCCCGGAGGCTTCGCGCCGAGGGTGCCGACGATCTTTTTCGCGTCGGCGAGCGCTTGCTGTTCGCTGTCGGCCATCATCGAAACGATCGCGATGCCATTCTTCTCGAGTTCCTGCGCGGTAACCTTGAAGTCCGGCATGCTGGTCTCGCACTCGCGGCTCCACGGCGACCAGAAGTGAATCAGCATCGCCTTCTTCTTTTCCATCAGCGAGGACAGCGCGACCGGCTCGCCGCCGAAGATGGAAGCGAGCTTGGCGGTGAAATCGACCTTCACCGCGCGCATCGCCTCGTCCATGCGCATGCGGTCGATGTGCGGCGCGAAGGCGGAGCCCTGGCGCGGGCTGAGCCAGAAGGCCTCGGTAATGTGTTT
>CBFGPU010000034.1:0-10126 GCA_965650715.1 uncultured Haloferula sp.
GCCGATGTCGTCTTCCAGTACAACGATTCCTACAACGACCAGATCCTCTGCTTCGCGAACTCGATTCCGAATGCCGATGGTGGCACCCACCTCACCGGCTTCCGCACCGCGCTGACCCGCGGGATCAACCAGTACGCGAAGGCGAACAAGATTCTCAAGGAGAAGGACACCGCTCTGACCGGTGATGATGTCCGTGAAGGTCTGGTCTGCGTGATCTCGGTCAAGATGCCGAGCCCGCGCTTCTCTTCGCAGACCAAAGGCAAGCTGGTGAACTCCGAGATCGAAGGGGTCGTCTCCTCGATCGTTTACGAAGGCCTGGTCCAGTACTTCGAGGAGAACCCGGCGATCGCGAAGCGCATTATCGAGAAGTCTCTGAATGCAGCCCGTGCCCGCGAGGCCGCCCGCAAGGCCCGCGAGACGGTGCGCAAGTCGGCGCTGTCCGGCGGCGGTCTGCCCGGCAAGCTTGCCGACTGCTCCGAGCGCGATCCCGCGAAGTCCGAACTCTACATTGTCGAAGGTGACTCCGCAGGCGGCTCGGCCAAGCAGGGCCGCGACCGGCGCACCCAGGCGATCCTCCCGCTCCGCGGCAAGCTCATCAACGTCGAGAAGGCCCGCTTGCATCGCGCCCTTCAGAACAAGGAAATCCAGAACCTCATCACCGCCATCGGGGCCGGCATCGGCGATGGCGAGCAGGAAGGGTCCTTCGCCATCGAGAAGGTCCGCTACCACAAGGTCGTCATCATGACCGATGCCGACGTGGACGGCTCGCACATCCGCACCCTGCTGCTAACCTTCTTCTGCCGTCACATGCCGGAACTGGTGAAGCGCGGCTTCCTCTACATCGCCCAGCCGCCGCTCTATCTTGTCACCCGCAAGAAGCGCTCGGAATACGTCCAGGACAACGACCAGCTCAACCGGATCCTGATCGACCTCGGTGCCAGCGAAGTGGAGCTCCGCACCCACGATCAATCGCGGAGCTTCTCCGCGGACGAGCTCAAGGTGATCCTGGAAAACCTTTCGTCGCTCTCCCGCTATTCGAACTCGATCGAGGGCAACGGCGGCAACTTCAAGAACTACCTGGCCGCCCGCCAGAACGGGCACCTGCCGGAGTACATGGTCCGTGTCCGAATCGGTAACGACGAGAGTGTCCTCTACTTCGCTGACGAGGAATCGCTGCGTGCCTACTCTGCCGAGAATCGGGACCTCCGGCTGTTCGACGAGCAACTCAGCAGCGAGGAACTTGCGAGCCACACCGGGCCTTCGCGCCGCGCCAACCTCCACGAACTGCACGAATCCCACGCCATCGCGAAGATCTTCGCCCGCCTCAACGAAAGCGGCATCGATACCACCCATTTCTTCGACGAGGACAAGCCGCTTTTCGAACTGCTCGAAGGCGATGGCGAGAAGCAGAAGTCGCACCCCGTCTTCTCGATTCCCGAGGTGCTGGTCCGCGTCCTTGAAATCGCCAGCCGCGGTGTCCAGATCAAGCGCTTCAAGGGTCTTGGCGAAATGAACGCCAAGCAGCTCTTCGAAACGACGATGGACCCCGAGAAGCGCCAGTTCCTCCGCGTCCGCTTGGATGAGGACAATGCAGTCCAAGCCGACAAGATGTTCGACGTCCTCATGGGCGACATCGTCGAACCGCGGAAGCGGTTTATCGAAGACAACGCGCTCAACGTGCGAAACCTGGACGTCTGACGTCTGTCATTGGTCAGTGGTCAATTGTCATTGGTGAAGAAGATGAGCACTTCGATCAACGATCTTGAAATCTACCGCGAGTCCATGCGTCTCGCGGAAGTGATTTGGGACTCGGTGGGATCATGGCCGTGGTTCGCCAAAGACACCCTCGGCAAGCAGATCGTGCGCTCTGCAGACTCGATTGCCGCAAATATCGCCGAAGGCTATGGCCGCTATCATTTCAAAGAGAACCAGAAGTTCTGCTACTACTCCCGCGGTTCCGTACAAGAGACCCAAACTTGGATCGAGAAAGCCGTTCGACGTGATCTTATTCCCGACGAGGAGGGCCGAGCCCTCTATCGCGAGCTCGATTCTCTGAAGAAGCGGCTCAAAGCCTGCATCCGTTCAATTGGTCCCGTCGATTCCGACACCAATGACCAATGACCATTGACCACTGACTTTTCCCGCATGTCTCAGGATTCCATAAAGCCCATCAACGTCGCCGAGGAACTCTCGAACTCCTTCTTGGAGTATTCGATGTCGGTTATCATCTCGCGGGCCCTCCCCGACGTTCGCGATGGCCTCAAGCCGTCCCAGCGCCGCGTTCTCTATGCCATGCGCCAACTCGGCGTGACGCCCGGCAAGGCCCACGTGAAGTGCGCCAAGATCGTCGGTGAAACGATGGGTAACTTCCACCCGCACGGCGACCAATCGATCTACTCTACTCTCGTGAACATGGGCCAGCCTTGGTCGATGCGCGAGATGCTCGTCGATGGCCAGGGTAACTTCGGCTCGGTCGAAGGCGATGCCGCGGCATCGATGCGGTATACGGAAGCCCGCCTCCATCCGCTGGGCATGGCGATGATGGAGGATCTCGACAAGGACACCGTCGACTTCCAGCCGAACTACGACGGCTCGCAGGAGGAGCCTTCCGTCCTGCCTTCCGCATTCCCGAACTTCCTCGTCAACGGCGGCACCGGCATCGCGGTCGGCATGGCCACGAACCTCGCCCCACACAATCTGGGCGAGGTGATCGATGGCATCTGCGCTCAGATCGACAATCCCGAGATCACGCTGCCGGAACTGATGCAACACATCAAGGGCCCGGACTTCCCGGTGTCCTGCGAGATCCGCGGCATCCGCGGCATCGAGGAATACTTCCGCACCGGCCGCGGCTCGATGCGTCTTCGCGGCAAGGTGGAGATCGAAGAAAACGAGGGCGGCAGATCCCTGATCGTCATCCGCGAGGTTCCCTATGGCGTGAACCGCGCCGTGCTGCAGGAGCGCATTGCCGAGCTGGTCAACGAGAAGACGCTCACCGGCATCTCCGGCATGCGCGACCTCTCGGACGAGGAAACCCGCATCGAGATCGAGTTGAAGCGCGATGCCCGCCCGCAGGTCGTCGTCGCCCAGCTCTTCAAGCTCACCGCGCTGGAGACATCCTTCAGCGTGAACATGCTGGCGATTCACAAAAACCGCCCGAAGCAGCTTTCGCTCAAGGAGGCGATCGACGCTTACATCGAGCACCGGCGCGAGGTGATCATCCGCCGCACCCGTTACCTTCTCGGCAAGGCCGAGGAACGCGCGGAACTGCTCGAAGCCTTCCTGCTCGCTCTCGGTCACCTCGATGACTTCATCAAGATCATCCGCGATTCGAAGAACCGTGATGAAGCCCGTGAGCGCCTCGCCGCCTACAACTTCTCCACTGCCACCGCGGAGGGCCTCGGCATCCTGATCCGTTCCCAACCTGCCGTGCAGGGCGAGCGCTACGTCTTCAGCGAGCGCCAGGTGAATGCCATCCTCGAATTGCGTCTCTATCAGCTCACCGGTCTCGAACGCGACAAGGTAAAGGCCGAGTACGACGAGGTTCTCGAAACCATCAAGGACCTGCTCGATATCCTCGCCCGCGAGGAGCGCGTCCTGACGATTATCAAGGACGAGCTCCGCGCGATCGGCGAGAAATACGCCACTCCACGCAAGTGCCCGATCCTCGCGGAAGCCGGGGAGATCGCGATGGAAGAACTCATCGCGAACGATGCGATGATCGTCACCCTCTCGCACCGCGGCTACATCAAGCGTACTGCCGCGTCCGAATACCGCCTGCAAGGACGGGGCGGCAAGGGACTCAAAGGCATGGAAACCCGAGCCACGGGCAAGGACGAGCCGGACGACTTCATCGAGCACCTCTTCAGCGTCCAGGCGCACGACTACCTGCTGTTCTTCACAAACACCGGCCGGGTTTACGTCGAGCGCGTCTACGACCTGCCGGAGGGCTCCCGCACCGCCATGGGCCGGAGCATCAAGAACGTCCTCGACCTCAAGCCGGAGGAAAAGATCGCCGCGCTGCTCCGCCTCGAACGCACGACCGACGAGAACGGCAACGACAACACGTTCCGCGAGGATGCCGGCTTCGTCTTCTTCGCGACTCGCAGCGGCAAGGTGAAAAAGACCGCGCTCAACGACTTCCGCAACTACCGCAAGGCCGGCCTCACCGCCATCATCCTCGAGGAAAACAACGAGCTCATCGGCGTCCGCCTTACCTCCGGCTCCGACGAGATCGTGCTGGTTACCCACGAGGGCATGAGCCTCCGCTTCCACGAGGACGATGCCCGCTCGATGGGCCGGGCCTCGGCCGGCGTTATGGGCATTCGTCCGGTCGAGGGCGACTTCGTCGTCGGCCTCGCTCTGGTCACGGACGGCTCGACGCTGCTCGTGGCCTCGGAGAACGGCCTCGGCAAGCGCACCTCCTTCGAGGAATACCGCAAGCAGACCCGCGGCGGCAAAGGCATCATCACCATGAAAGTCACCGACAAGACCGGTCCGGTCGTCGGTGCCGTCACTGTGACCGACGCGGACGAGCTGATGCTCATGACCTCCACCGGCCAGAGCATCCGCATCCGGGTCAACGAGATCCGCGAGACCGGCCGCAATGCGCAGGGGGTTAAACTCCTCACCCTCAAGGAGGGCGAAAAGCTCCAGGACATCGCGCTCGTCATCCCGGATGGTGAGGATGCCCCGGGAGAAAGTGCCGATGCCACCGAGCCCGACGTGCCTGCGGAGGAGTAATCCGTCTTTTTAGAGCTGGAAATCGAAATAAAAACGAGCATTGATGCGTCTCTGCATCATGCGCTCGCCCTGCTGTATCTTTTTCCTGGCGCTTTGGACCGCCATTCGCCTCCCGGCCGCACCCGTGGAGACGGCTCCCTTCGAGGCCGTCACCGCGTGGGTCCTCCCGGGCGGTGAGAAGGGCGTGCTTCTGGAAAAGGGCAAGACCGCGGCGATAGCGGTGAAGGTGCCGATGCTCACCGACAAGGAGAAGGACGTCGGCGGCAAGTGGCACGGCGTTCTTTCCGTGGACGTCCACGGCACGATCGATGGCGGAAAGGGGAGCTTGGAACTGGAAGCCCTCGACCCGCCGAGCGGCGAAGTCTTCGCCAGGACCAGCGGCATCGCCAGCGGACGGGCTCCTCGGGCCGATTGGGGGGTGATCTCCTCCTCGTCCCAATCAGGAGCGGAAGCCGAGCGGGCCTTCGACGGCGACCCGAACACCGATTGGCACACCCGCTACGGGAACGAGCAGCCCGCGCCGCCCCACTGGATCGGCCTGGAGTTTGCCACTCCGCGCAGGCTGGAAGGTGTCCGCTACGTTCCGCGCCACGGCGGCTACACGAACGGCGTCGCGAAGAACTATCGCCTCGAAGTCCGCAAATCGGGGACCGAATGGGAAACCGTGGCGAAAGGCGTCACCGCGAATGAAGTGGCCGGTTCGCGGTTGCCGTTGGTCTTGAATCTCTCCGCGCCCTTGGACGTGACCGCCTTCCGCTTCGTCATCGAAAGCGACTGGAGCGGCGGCGGCTTCGGCACCGCGGGAGAGGTGGTTCCGCTGGGCATCGAGCTCAGCAAGAAATCCGAGCCGGTGACCGCCCGGTCCCGCATTTGGCTGGAGATCCCGGACTCGCTGATGGATCTGCTTCCCGGCAAGACCTTCGGCCTGCGCGTGCGTGCCGGCGACGGCAAGCCGGTGGTAATCGGGACACCACGCTTCAGTCGTGTGCACGAGAAACCCACCGACAAGCTCTACGGCCGCTCGAACGGCGGGAGCGGTCCGGATTTGTTGGGAGCGGGCTTGCTTGGCTTCGACGCACTCACCGAGCATCAGCAGTCGGTGCTCACCGTCATGTCGGTCCGCGGCGGGAGTCCTGCTTCCAAGGCCAAGCTCAAGGAGGGCGACGTGATCCTCGGCGCTGCCGAACTGCCGCTGCCGTCCAACGATCTCAATCCCGGCTGGGAATGGTTCCGCCATAGCCACGAGGCCACGCTCGGCCGCAAATCGGAAGCGGTGCTCGAAGCGGGCCAGCGCGTGCTCCCCCTTTCGGTCCTTCGCGAAGGAGTGCCTGTCACCTTGAATCTCGAACTTCCGCGGAGCCGGGCCTTCACGACCATGAACCCCGCGGACGATCCGGAAGCGGCCGCTCTCCTGAAGGACATGATCTCCTTCCTGGAGGAATCCCAGAAGGAGGATGGCTCTTGGTCCGGGGACATCATCCGCACCACCTTCTCCTCGCTAGCCCTGCTCGCGACCGGCGAGAAGAAGTACCGCAGCCGTGTGAAGAAGGCGGTGGAATGGTCGCTCGAAAAATATCCCGAGCCGGCCGCCTACGGGAATCTCGGCTTCTGGGCGGGTGCCTACGCCGGGATCCTTTACAGTGAATGGCACCTCCTGACCGGTGACAAGCAGGTGCTGCCGCACCTTGAAGCGCTCCGCGATTGGGCGGTGAAGGGCAGGCACAACTCGATCTGGAACGTGCCGGCCCTGGGGCATGGCCCGAGCGGCCTGCCATACGAAAACAAGGCCCTCGTCGCACCCGCCGTCCACTTGCTCGTCTTCGAAGCCCTCGCCCAACGCTGTGGCATGAAGTCGGGCATCTGGGAGATGATCATGCCCTATATGGAGATGGCGTGGTCGGATCCCAAGGAAGGCGGCCACGGCTCTCTCGGTTACAACCGCTCCTACAAGGACAAGGAGGAGTTCTGGTCGCGCAGCGGTATGTTCGCGATGGCGGCGCATCTCCGCGGCGAGCGCCGCGACATGAGCACCGCGATGGTCGGATTCATGGAGAAGAACCATCCGTGGATCCGCAATAGCCATGCATACGGAGAGCCCGGCGGATCGTGGGGGTTGCTCGGTCTGAATCTCGTCAACCCCGAGGCCTATGCGAGCGTGATGAAGGACTACGCCTGGTGGTTCTCCTTGGCGTGGGAGCCCGGCTACGGGCTGCACTTCACCCAGCCCCATATGGGCGCGCCTTACATGGGGGAGGAGGATTTGATCAATGCGACTTACGCCCTCGTCTTGCAGGCACCGAAGCGAAACCTCCATCTCACCGGCGCGCACTTCAGCGGACGCTGAAGATAGAACCGCCCGCCGGCTGAAGAAAGCCCGCCGGTCCCAAGTGCAGTGGCAGGAAGCCCTTGCCGCCCGTTTCGCCCTTTACCAACGCTGGCCGGAAAAAGGCGGAACCCCGGGCCTCGTGGGGGGAGATCTACCGGCTCGTCCCGAAGTACGATCCGGGGGGCGGGCCGATTCCTACCCGACTCTTCTGGCAAAGGAGAAGTGAGGCCTGCTGCCATTCAAGGGTAGAGCCGCTTCTCCAGTTTCTTGAGGAAGCGCTCTTCCGCCATCGAGATGCCATCGGAGCCGAGGATCTTGTAGAGCCAGGTCAGGGCGGGCCCGGCGGTTCCGTTGCGCGCCAGCAGGTCTGCGTGGCTGGACAGGAAAGCGTCCGTTTTCAGTTCGTTTCCGGCGGCCTCCCGGGCTTTTGCGAAGGCTTGGAGGATAAAAAGCTCGCGGGGGAATTCCGCCTCCCAGCCGAGGTTATCCAGCGCGGAAGTCAGCACTTCGTCTTCGGCCAACGACAGATGGTTGTCCAAGTAAAGTGACAGGAACAGCAATTCGATCAGCGATTGGCGGGAATCTTGGGTCATGGGAGAGGCTCTTTTTAACAGGGGACTAACAGTCCGCCCGGAAATGACAATCCGATTCAGTCCGGAGCGTAGTCTCCGCGGAATTCCGCAAAATTTCCTAATTAATTCAAACAAAGTTCCAATAAGTTCGGTTGGACATATCGACCTCGTTTTCTTAATAACACACCAGATGAAAGCCCTCGTAGCCCTGACCACCGCCCTCCTGGTCATTCCCAGCCTTTCGGCCAAGGAGGAGGACAAGAAAAAGGAAAAGGTCTCCTTGGATGAGATGCTTTTCGACGAAGCGTTCTGGGGCAAGACCCTCGAAGAAATCAAAGGCCCGGAACCCGAGAAGGATGCCAGCGAAGAGAAGCTCCGCGAGGAGCTTAAGAAGAAGGGCATCCAGATGGGTAAAAAGATCGAAGGCTTCGCCTGGCTCTCCGGGGCGAAGGATGGCCTGCGTGCCAGCCCGGATGAGTTCAAGCTGCTTGGCAAGGACATCGGCGAGGTCGTGATCCGAGCCCGCGACAATAAACCCATCGACGCGACTGTATCCGTGTATAACCGGGGCGACGACGGTGAGATTCCCTTCGCGGCGTTCGACACGCGGATGAACGAATGGAGGTCGCTCCTCGATGAAAAGACAGGCGTCCGCTCCGAAGTCCGCAACCAGAAGGGTGCCGTGGCGCTCCAAGGCTGGATGTGGAAGAAGGGCGATACCGCGATCCTTCTTGAAGGCAGTGTGAATCGTGCCGAGAAGCGTGCCGAATTCATCCGGCTCCGCCTCGCCTCGGTGTCCGCCAGCAAGAATGCTCCGACCAAGATGGCGCGCCGCGGGACCTTCGCCGACAACGTGAAGAAGGACGACAAGGGCTTCACTTTCGTGGAGGGGATCCCGATGGTTGACCAAGGTGAGAAGGGCTACTGCGTGGTCGCCTCGATCGAACGGGTGGCGCGTTACTTCGGTGCGACCATGGATCAACACGAGATGGCCCAGCTCGCCAATACCGACGAGGGCGGCACGAGCGGCGTGGAAATGGAAAAGGCCTTCCAGCGCGTGACGGGCAAGGTCCACCTCCGTACCCTGAAGCTCATCGAATACGACAACCGCCAGATTGAAAAGGACCTGCGCAGCTATAACTCCGCTGCCAAGAAGGCCGGGGTGAAGACCTTCGATATTGATACCGACTACTTCTACGTGGACCCGCGCCAGTTCTGGTTCAATGCCCACAAGGAAACTTTCCGCGACATGAAGCGCACCCAGCCGGGTTACGCGCAGTTCAGCCGCAAGATCAAGGAATACGTCGATCAAGGCATTCCGCTCTGCTGGACGCTCTACCTGGGCATGTTCAAGGAAGGTGACCTGCCGCAGAGCTACGGCGGCCACATGCGCCTGATCTTCGGTTACAATCCGACCACCGAGGAGATCTACTACACCGACTCGTGGGGCGAAGGCCACGAGAAGAAGAAGATGCGCATGGACGAGGCCTACTGCATGACCATGGCGCTCTACTCGATGATCCCGAACAAGTAGGCGGTCCCGATTTGAAAGGAACGCCGCCTCCGGAAACGGGGGCGGCGTTTTTCGTGGCCGGCGGCGAGGCTAGCCTCGGCTACCGGCATCCCGCGGGAGCACCCTCACTGAGACGGGTGCCGCGGAGAGCATCGACCCTGCCGCTGCTTTCACCTCGTCCGGCGAGAGCGCGTTAAAGATCCCCGACAAATCGCGGTGGTGGGTTACACCGAGGCCGAAGAGCACGTCGATGGCCGCGAGCCGGGCGATGGAGCCGGGCGATTGCATCCCGATGGCCAGGCTGGAAAGCACGGTGGCCCGGACGCGCTCGAATGCCTCTTCCGGAATCCCTTCCTCCGCGATCTTCGCGATCTCCGCGGCGAGTTCGCGCTGCGCCAAGTCCACCTGTGACGGGTCGGTCGCGAGATAGAAGCCGAAGAAGCCGGCGTCGTGTCCATGGAACTGGGTCGCGCCGACCTGGTAGGCCAGGCCGAGCTCCTCGCGGATGCGGGTGAAAAGCGGCCCGGCCATGTCGGTGCACCATTCCTGGATCATCCGCAGCGCGAAGCGCTCGGGCGCAAGCGCGGAACAACCGGGATAAGCCAGCGCCAGCACCGCCTGCTTCTTCGGCAGGAAGGCCTCGATTTCGAAGCTTCCTCCGACCATTGCGGCAGGAGGCTGCCAAGGCGTTCCTCCGGGGAGACGGCCGATGCCTTCCGCCAGCACCTCGCGGGCATGTGCGGGATCGAAGTCACCTGCCAGCGCGAGCACGAGGTTGCTTCCCTGGAAATGGCGCGAGTGATGTGCCGAAAGCGCGAAACGGTCGAGCTTCGCAAGGGATTCCTCCGTGCCAAGGCTTGGCAGGCCGTAACCGGTGCCATCGAAGAGATGATGCCGTGCCAGGCGGAAGGCGGTGGAGAGCGGATCTTCCAAGGACTCCCGCAGCGCGGCCGTCTGGCTCGCCTTTTCCCG
>CBFGPU010000035.1:0-10089 GCA_965650715.1 uncultured Haloferula sp.
TGAGTTTGAGTGTTTGGGTTTTCGGAAATGACACCGCCGGTCCCTGTTAGACCCAGGCCCGGCGGCATCGCCAGGATTCAGCGGCATTCACAGGACTCGCGGACGGCCTTCTCCACTTCCTCGCGCGTCTGGCCGGTGCGCTTCTGGATGCGTCCGACAAGCTCATCCTCTTTGCCTTCGATGTAATCGAGATCGTCGTCGGTCAGCTGACCCCACTTCTGCTTCAGCTTGCCTTTGGCGATGTTCCAGTTGCCTTTGATTTCAAGGGTATTCATGGGTTGTCTCGGTTGAGGTTCGATAACCTCTATCAGTCCCAGTGCCACAATCCGCCCCCGATGCTTCCCGGCACTGCAACCCGCCTGCCGGATAGGCTGCGCCGCCACGGTGTCATTTTCCTGGTCGGGAAACTCTCCTGCTTGGAATGCAGACTGCATCCGCCGCCTCTTCCCAGGCATTGCAAAGTACGACAGGAACCTTCCGATCCGCGTAATCCCGTTTCAAGGATGCTTAAAAACGCTTGCTGAATCAACTTGTCGTGAACCCGCGCCAATGATCGGTTTCGATGCGATCGCATTCCCGCGCCCGCCTTTTTCGATGCGCCGCTACCTCCGTGCCCGTTACCTCGCACCAGCGCTTATCGCGCTGGTGATGATCGTTTACGGTGCCGTGACCGCGGTCCGGAACACCCGCGCCAATCTCGCGGAATTCAAGGAAGCGGAGCACGCCCGTCTCGTCGTCGAGCAGGTCCACCGCTGCACGGAAGCCCTCCTGAGCCTCGAAACCGGCCACCATGGCTACGTCCTCAGCGGCCAATTGGAATTCCTCGAACCCTCCCGCGCCACACCTTCCTTGGACGACGAACTCGCAAAGCTCGCCGAATTTACCCGCGACAATCCGGCCCAGCATGATCGGGTGCAAGCGATCCAGGCGATCGCGAAGGACAAGCAAGCCGAACTTGCCGAGGGCGTCGAACTGATGAAGGCCGGCAAGGCGGACGAAGCCCGTGCCCTCATCGCCAAGGGCACCGGCAGGCTGATGACGGAGCGTTTCCGCTCCATCATCGACGAGTTGCACAAGGAGGAACTCATGCTCATCACCAAGCGGCAGATCCACCTGACCCAGAACTTGAAGGATACCCGAACCATCGTCGTAGTCACCGCCGCGATCGCCATCATGGCGGGAGTGATTGGCTCCATCCTCCTCACCCTTTTCCTGATGTCGAAGGAACGCCAGGAGCGTCTGCTCTTCGAGCGGGAGAAGGCCGTGCAGGCGGACCGGGCGAAAACCGACTTCCTGGCCATGATGAGCCACGAGATCCGTACACCCATGAACGCGATCCTCGGCTTCGGCGAGCTGCTGCACGACATGGCGGACAGCCCCCGCGAAAAGCACTTCGCCAAGGCGATCGTCACCAGCGGCAACTCGCTCCTCACCCTCATCAACGACATCCTCGACCTCTCGAAGATCGAGGCGCGGAAGATGGAACTCCACCCGGAAACGGTGGAGATGAAACGCTTCGCCGACAACCTCGAGACCCTCTTCTCCGTCCGTGCCCAAGAGAAAGGCCTGGAGTTCCGGATCCGCCTTGATCCCTCGGTCCCTCCGTTGCTCTCCTTCGACGCTCTGCGGTTCCGCCAGGTGCTCGTCAACCTGATCGGCAACGCGGTGAAATTCACCCGCGAAGGCCACGTCCATGCCACCTTGCGCGCGGAGTCCCGCTCCTCCGCCACCGGCGATGCCCTCCTTCACTTCGAGGTCACCGACACCGGTATCGGCATCGCGGGCGATCAGGTTCGCGAGATCTTCCGTCCCTTCTATCAGGTGGAGTCGGAGCAAGGACGCCGCTTCCAAGGCACCGGCCTCGGCCTGAGCATCTGCGACCGGCTGGTGAAACTGATGGGCGGCCGGATCGAGGTGAAGAGCCAGCTCGGAAAGGGCTCTCTGTTCCGCGTCTCGATCCCGGTGCAGGGCCGCATGGAGCGCATGCCCGATCTGCTGGCCGCGGATGCAGGCAAGGGGGTGGATTTCAATCGCCTCGCCCCCGCCAAGATCCTGGTGGTGGACGATGCTCCCTTGAACCGCGAACTGATCCGCGGCTACCTGCACGGCACTCACCACCAGGTGCTGGAGGCGGATAATGACGAGCAGGCCGTGATCCTCTGCCGCCGCCACCTGCCCGATTTGGTCCTCATGGACATCCGCATGCCCGTCGTGGACGGTCGCTCCGCCCACGCCACGCTCAAGTCGGAGGAAGCCACCAGGAAGATTCCCCTCATCGCGGTCACCGCGTCATCCTTGCTCAACACCCGGGAAGAGTTGAAGCGGGACTTCGACGGCTTCGCCAGCAAGCCGATCAGCCGCGAGCGCCTGTACCTCGAACTGGCGAAATTCCTGCCGGTCAAGGCCACCGCGCCCACGGGCAAACCGGTGCCCGAAGAACCGGTCGTCGAAATCGCCCATACCCGCGAATGGCCGGAGTTGAAGGCCGAACTCGAAAGCCTCCGCGACTCCGTGCTGCCGGGGCTCGTCGAACTGGTCCCGGCTCAGGCAACCCTCCGCTTCGCCCGCCAGTTGACGGACCTGGCCCGGAGCCACGACTGTCCTCCGCTCGGGGAATACGCGACCCTCCTCGAGCGTGCCGCCGACAACATGGACTTCGCCGAAGCCGGCCGCCTGCTGGCGGTTTTCCCCGGATTGATTGACACCCTGTATCATGCCGACGTTTGATCCGCTGCCGCGTCCGCCCAGCTCGTCCTTGATCCTCGTGGTCGATGACGAACCGAAGAACATCCAGGTGGTGGGACCGCTCCTCCTCCGGCAGGGCCATGAGGTGATCGCTGCGGGCAGCGGCGAGGAAGCACTGGCAAAGCTCCGCACCGCCGCGCCGGACCTGATCCTGCTCGACGTGATGATGCCGGGAATGACCGGCTTCGATCTCTGCCGGAAACTGCAAACCCAGTCCGAGTGGCAGGGTATCCCGGTGATCTTCCTATCCGCGGTGGCCGACAAGAGCTTCATCATGGAAGCGCTCGCGGCAGGCGCGGTGGACTATGTCACCAAGCCCTTCCACGGCCCCGAGCTGCTCTCCCGCGTCCAAGTCCACCTCAACCTCCAGAGCACCCGCAAGCGTCTCGCCGAAACGATCGAGGAGCGCAACCATCTCCTCGAGGTCGTCGCGCACGACCTCAAGAACCCCCTCGGGGCGGTCCGCTTCGCGACGTCCCTCCTTCAGGAACAGAGCGCCGCCATGGACCAGACTCACAGCGCCCTCGTCGCCAGCATCGGCGATGCTACCGATCGCGCCCTGGAGATCGTGGGCTCCCTGCTCCAGACGCGGCAGATCGAAGAGGCAAAGGCGGAAATGGGCCTCATGCCGCTCTGCCTGCGCGAATACACGGAGGAAGCGGTCAAAAGCTTTATCCCCCTTGGCAAACGCAAGGGCATCGCCCTCAGTATCGAAAGCTCGGAGCTTCACATCCCGGTCCACGCCGACCGCCGCTCGCTGCTCTGCGCGCTCGAAAATCTCGTCTCCAACGCGATCAAGTTTTCCCCCCACGGCACCTTGGTGAGAATCGGCCTCCAGCGCGACGCGAAGTCGGGGATCTTCCTCATCGACGACGAAGGACCCGGCGTGGACGAAGAGGAGCGCGAACTCCTGTTCCAGAAATTCACCCGCCTCAGCGCCCGCCCCACCGGCGGCGAAATCTCCACCGGCCTCGGCCTCCACATCGTCCGCGAACTCGTCGAAGCCATGGGCGGCGGGGTCCACTACGAACGCGGCCCCCGCGGCGGTGCCTGCTTCGTCCTCCGCCTCCCCCTCGCGAGCTGACCTCTCGTCGATCGTGGCCGCGGTGGCGACACTGCCGAACCCGTCTTTGCAGCCCGCCACCAGTGGTTCGTAGGTCCCCCTCGGGCGACTGTATTCCCCTCAACCCGGCCTCACCTCTCCCGCGCTGGCTCCGGCACCACATGCGCACCCTCCAAAAAGGCGATCGTTTCCTCCAATCCCTTCACCAGATCCGCCTCTTCCTTCCCCCGCACCCACGCCTCCGTCAGCGTGGAGGCTTCCTTGAACAATTCCCGCGCCCGCAGGAACCCGGCCAACGCCTCCCCTGGCGTTCGTTCCTGCTTCGTCCAAGCGCGGTACCATCTCCCGTAAAGATGCCGTGCGAAATAAAAGCGCGCCCGGAAGGTCCCCTCCATCCCGCCCTCCAGTTTCACCGCCCTCTCATAATCGCGATCCGCCTCATCATCCCTTCCCAAGGCGGAAAGCACGTTCGCCCGGTTCACCGGCCACTCCGGATCGTAGGGATTCAGCGACTCCGCTTCCCCGTAAAATTCCGCCGCCTGCGCTAACCACTCCCGCGACTCCTTCTCCGGCAGACCTTTCCGCAACGCCGCGTCTCGCGCAACGTGGCCCGCCATCCCCGACAATTCGGAACCCGGCCAGGACTCCGTCACCTCCTGCATCCGCTCCACCGCCAACCCCGGAGCACTCCTCGCAAGCCGCTCATTACCAAACATTACAGGCCACAACTCCCGGAAGGCCGCCGTCCCCTTCAGCCCCGCCAGCGCCAACACGCCCGAAAAAGGTAGTAACACAAGCCCCGCAAACCCCGCCCATACCAGCGGCCGGACCGCGTAATCGACCCGGTCCTCGACCCGCCGCGGCAACGCGAACCCCAGTGCCAACCCCAGATACATCGCCCCCGGGATCGTATGGGTCACGAAGCTGAAGTTCGAGTGCACCAGAGTGCCCGCCATCGCCGCAAGACCTCCACACATCATGGAGTCGATCTGCCGCCGCGGTTCCCGGAGGGAACCATCTCCCGAAATCAAGCCTGCCACTCCGCACAGGATCACCACCAGCACCGCCGCCGCGATCAACCCCGCGCCGACCCAGCCGTAGTCCACCGCCACCTGCAAAAGTTCGTTGTGAACGAAATCGTCGTTCGGCGGCTGCATTCCGCTTTCCGAAGGCTGCCACGCCGCATACTTCTGCCAGCCGAAGCTACGGCTGCCGCCGCCGGTGAAAGGATGGTTTGCCGAGATATCGACCGCGGTCCCATAGGAATGGAGCCGCGAGCGGTTGTCGGCGAACTTCTCCAGATTCCCGTCCGCGATCCCGCGCCGCTCCTGGAAATGTTTCAGCACCGGCACCGCCACCGCGATGATTACCAGCGGCATCGCCAGCGTGGCGATCCCCAGAGGAAGCCGCTTCTTCGACTTGTCCCGCCAAGCAACCAAGGCTGAAAGCGCCAGAAGGACGCCTCCCGCGGCACACAACGAAAGCATCCCTCCCCGCGAACCGGAGATATAAACGCAGCCTACGCTCGCGATCACCCCGAGCGCCTGAAGGCAGCGTTCGATCAAGCGGTCCCCTGCAAAAAAGAACCGCGCCGCCAGCAGCGCAGCCGAGACCAGCGAGAAGTCGGCCAAGTGGTTGTAGTGGCCGAAAAGCCCCGAAGGAAACTTCGCCGGGCGGCTCGCAAAGGGCCACGCGAAGGCGGGCTCGCGCATCTGCTGAAGCCCGAGCCCGAGATCCGCTATCCCCAGCAAGGCCAGCGCCGCCATCAGCAACCGCACCGCCGCACCGCCGGGAGCGACCAGCAGGCTCCAGCAACAGGCCGCCGCCATCCCGCCCACCAGCAGTGCATCCGAGCGGGCGAATTCCCGCACCGGACTACCCCAGCACCGCCAGAGCACCCAGCTCCAGGCCAGACCAAGGAACGCCATGGCGGTCCACATCCCTTTGCCCCGCTGTCTCAGGCCGACTGCCCCGCTACAAGAGGTAAGCAGGGCACCCGCAAGAGCGATCAACGCCGGGCCCCATGTGTAGTCCAGCGTCTGGCCGCCGAACGTAACCGCCAGGGCAAAGGCGGCGGCAAGGAAGAGACCCGAGACGAATTGCATCAGCACCGCGCGAAATTCCCATTCTCAGTTCGCGCCGCGGCCGAGCAGCACGGCGGGTATGGTACGGAAGAGAATCTTGATATCAAGCCATAGCGACCAGTTGTCGATGTAGCGGAGATCCATCTCCACCCACTGCTCGAAGCTGGTGATCCGGTTCCGTCCACCGGCCTGCCACTCGCAAGTGATGCCCGGCTTCACGCTCAGACGGCGGCGATGCTCGGACTTCTCGAAAGCGTCCACTTCGTATATCGGCAGGGGCCGGGGACCGACCAAACTCATGTGGCCGCGCAGGACATTGAGGAGCTGGGGCAACTCGTCGATGCTGAGCTTCCGCAACAAGGCCCCGAAAGCGAACACCCGGGGATCGCGGTCCAGCTTGAAGACCGGTCCGTCCATGTGGTTGCCGTGCTGTTCCTTCACCTTCGCAAGCTGGGCCTCCGCATCCGGGACCATCGTGCGGAATTTCCACATCCGGAACGGCTTGCCGTAACGGCCGGCGCGACGCTGGCGGAAGAAAACCGGGCCGCCCGGGCTGGCAAATTTGATCCCGATGATCGCGACAACCCAGAGCGGCGAGGTCACGAGGATGAGGAAGAAGGCCCCGACGCAGTCGATCACGGACTTCAGCGCCAACTCCCAGGAAAGCTCCGGGGTGGAGCGCAGCACGAGCATCGGCTTCTTCCCGACCACATCGAAGGTCGGCCGCGCGATCTGCGTACGGATGAACGAGGCAACGATCCACGCCTCCACACCCTGCAGTTCGCAGGCTTCAACGCCCTCCGCCACCTTGCCGAACTCCGTGTCCTTCGCGGTGAAGATCACGCGCTCGACGGACTTTTCCTTGAGCAAGGCGTAGAGCTCATCGACCGGTCGCTGCGAAAGGTCGAAGCGCGCGACGATCTTCCACAACCCGCTGACCTCCTCGTCCACCTCCTCGAGGAAGGCGGCGATTTCCTCATCGGAACCGGCGATGATGATCCGCTCCTTCGCGTAGTCCCGCAGTTCCTGGCGGTGGAGGTAGGCGTGGAAGGCGCGATCGCGGGCGAAAAGGACCAGCAGGGTCAGCACGCCGCCCACGCCGAGAATCAAGCGGCTGGCTCCGGAGATCTGCGCGAAGACCACCATCATCCCGATGGCCAGGGCCATGAACAGCAACGCCTTGAAGAGCTGGCTGAAGGCCTGCAAGGGAGTCTTCGTCCGGGGCCGGCGGTAGAACTGGAAAAACTCGAGGGCGAGCGGGGTGAAGGGTACGACGATATAAAGCACCCAGCTCATCTGGGAGAGGCTCATCTCGCCATCATAGGCACCCAAGCTCTCGCGGATCGGGCCGCGGAAAAACGACGCCATCCAGAAGGCGAACCAAACCAACCCTGCATCAAGCAGTTGGAGCAGTTGGATCGAGAATGCTTCTTTGCGGCCGACGGGCATGAATGAAATTCCTACGGAAGGGCCTTGATGAAATCGGAAGCCTCCCCCCAAAGCAAGCCCAAGCTCCCGGAGTGACCCTACGCCTTCAGGGGATGTCCCTCCCATATGAAATTCCATGGGCAAGGCCACGAAACTGTCACGGGCGGACCGGGAAGTCCTTTCTTCCCAGACGTCCGGAGCGCGCGTCCGTGAATGCCAAACACCAGATCCGCCAGCGGGAAGCCGACCATCCGTCGTGGATGAGGGTCGCGACCAGATGCAGCAGGCCGGTCGCCGTTCCTTGGAGACGGGAGCCTTCGCGGAACTTCAGCCAGACGGTGTTCCGCACCTCGTAATAGAACTTCCAGTCCTCCAGGCCGGTCTCGAACCAGAATTCCTTCCCCGCGATGCGCCAGCGCCGGAGGTTTTTCGCGGAAGGGTGGTCGAGGACGGAATCCCGCACGGCCTCGAAGCGGAACCCCGCGGCGGCGAGACGGCGAGGGTACTCCTCGTCCTCGCCGCGGATGAAGAGTTCGCCAAGGACGGGGCCGGCTTTTTCCCAAGCCCCGCGCGGAACCAAGGCACCGGTCCATGAGGCTCGGCTTTCCACGCGATCCGGGCCGGGCCACTCGTCGGGATGCCGGATCGTGTGCCAGACGCCGGGGCCCGAGCGGATCGGAAGGGGCCAGGAGTAGTGCCCGCCTGCGGGATCGATCTGAAGGCTGTGACGGACGACGCCGGCTTCCAGGCCGCCCGCCAGGAGTGCAGCCAAGGCCCCCGTGCGGGGCCATGAATCGTCATCGAGAACCCAAACCGCATCCGCCCCGGTGGCGAAGGCATGGTCCATCGCCACGCGGACCCCGCCGGCATTGCCGAGGTTGTCGCCGGTATCGAGGACAACGAGGCGGTCCCAGCCCTCGGCGCGGAGGGTCTCCGGGGTTCCGTCGGTCGAGGCATTGTCGCCGACCACGACGAGATCGGGCTGGCGGGTCTGGGATCTCAACCGCCGGACGCACTCGAGCGCGGCTTCACGCCGGTTGAAACAAGCAAATACGGTTGCGACCTGGCACATGGGATTCAATTCACCGAGCTCAGGCGATGAGCCGCAGGATGCCCTTCCAACCTCTGGCGACGATCCAGAGCACGCCGTCGGCGAGCCCGTTGAGATAAGGATCCTTGAACAGCGTGAGCCCGTAGGCACGCCGGATCGCGCGGGATTCCACGTGCTGGCGTTCCGCTTTCAGGATCGTCTCAAGGTCCCGGGTCTTTCCGAGATGGCGGAAGGAGGCATTCCCGCCGTGCAGGCGGAACTCCGCGACCTTCACGGAGAGGTGCTCGAAGTGCAGGCCGCTGGCGTGGAGTCGCGCGTAGAACTCGCCATCCATCACGTAGTGGAAGTCTTCCCGCAACCGGTGGCCGGGCGCGAGGACCGTCGCCCGGCGGAGGAAACAGGCGGTGGAGCCAATGTAGCAGCAGTGGTGGACATGCACGAAGGGTGACCACGAAGGCACCCGGGCCGGACGCAGGAAGGTTCCGGCTTCATTGATGAAATCGTAGTTGCCGTAGATAATATCCGCGCTGCTGCGGGCGGCGGCGTCCTTGATCTTCGCCAGCGCGCCGGGCTGCAGGCGGTCGTCGGCGTTGAGCCACATTACCCACTCGCCCCGGGCGCGTTCGAAGCCCTTGTTGATGGCGTCGGACATGCCCTTGTCCGGACCCTGCGACCAATCGACGCGGGGAAAGCGGGCGGCGATCGCAGCGCTGTCGTCGGTCGAGCCGCCGTCGACCACAAGATGCTCGACGCTAACGCCTTCCTGCCCGGCCACGCTCTCCAAGCATTCGGAGATGAAGCGGCCGTGGTTGAGGTTCGGGGTGATGACGGTGAAGTCCATCGGCCTTTAGTTCGTGGGGGGACGATCCGATAAGGCAAGCCGCTTTGCGCTTTTCGGGTCCGGCAATTTCCCTTTCCCTCCGGCGTGCCCCGCCCTGCCGCCATCAGCGGATACCTCCTCGCCCTGTTCGCGCTCTGCGCCCTCACATGGGCGCTATGGCAGTGGCGCTTCATCCCGGCTGCCGGATCTCCGGCACTGACGCTGGGATATACGCCGGATGGCCTGGCGCGATCCGTCTCGGGACCGGTGGTCAAGCAGGGAGAGGGGCTGTTGCTCCCTGCCGGAGCGGATATCCCGCTGGTGGAATACCGCTGGACCCGCCAACCTGATACCCGCCATGCCCACGTAGCGCTGCGGGTCTCCTGCCGCGGAGTGGAAGTCGGGAAGATGCCTTGGGACGATGCCCGGATGGTTCTCGTCTGGCTGGATACCACGGGCAAGATGGTGCAGGGACACCTACCGTTGTGGTCCGGCCGGGGGGATCACCCGGAGCATTTCCGAGACATGGTGGTGCCTTTGTCGCGGGGCGGCACCGTGCCGAAAATCGTGTTCGAGAACCGGGGCAGCGCGGGAGAGTTCAAGATCGAGTCCATCCAGATCCAGGCAGTGAACTACCGTCCTGGATTGGTGTGGATGTCCGCGGGAGTCATATCGGCGTGGCTGGCCTTGCTCACTTTCGGCTTCCGCAGGTGGGTGGCGGCCGATCCGGTCGGTTCACCGCGGATCGTCGCGGCCGCCTTGGTGTGGGCGGGATTCGCCTGGGCCTATTGCCTGCCGGGGCCGTGGATCCCATATCCTCCGCTTGGCACGCCCTATCCGATCAAGGCCGTGGAGCCTCCACCGCCACCGCCGCCTACCCCGCCGCCAAAACCGGTGG
>CBFGPU010000036.1:0-10008 GCA_965650715.1 uncultured Haloferula sp.
GCAGCTCAACTCGCCGCCGCGACGGGATACCTGCCGGGCGGTGAGTTCGGGGCGGCCCGCCTGTTCCGCCCAGTAGGGTGCGAGCGTGCAATGCGCGGACCCGGTGACCGGGTCTTCGTTGACCCCCGCCGAGGGTGCGAAGAAGCGCGAGACGAAATCGCATTCCATGCCCGGAGCGGTGGCAATCACGCCGAGACAATCAAGACGCGCAAGCTCGGCGAAGTCCGGCTTGAGCCCGCGCACGTCTTCCTCGGATTCATAGACAGCGAGATAGTCACGCGACTTCGCGGTGAAGACCGGAAGCTTGCCCAAGCCCTTCACCAGCGCGCCGGGTGGATCGCACGCGACCGCGGGGGTGCTGGGAAAATCCAGCACCAGCACCTCGCCGCGGCGTGTGACCGCGAGTTCGCCCGACTTGGTCTGGAACTTCACCTCGTCGCCTTCCAGTCCGCGATGACGGAAGAGCACATGCGCGGCGGCAAGCGTGGCATGACCGCAGAGATCGACCTCCGTCGCCGGGGTGAACCAGCGCAGGTCGTAGCCGCCCTCGCGCGGGACCAGGAAGGCGGTCTCCGACTGGTTGTTCTCCGCGGCAATCGACTGCAAGGTCCCGTCGGGCAGCCATGCCTCGAGCAGGCACACACCGGCGGGATTGCCGGCGAAGAGCCGGTGGGTGAAGGCATCGACTTGGAAGTAGGGCAGGTCCATGGGGCGGGACCGCGGGGAGAGAGGCATTCCATCCGCCGCGGACACCCGCTTATATCCCGCCCGGCCATGGCTGGCCACGGCCAATCCGCTGCCGCCGCTCAATTTCCCGCCAAGGCCCGGGGGATCGATTTCACCTGCTTCTTCAAGGCGCGGATCACCTTGGGCGCGGCCAGGACGAAGAGCTGCACCCGGTTCTCGCTGTCGCGCGACCATTGCAGGTCGATCTCGCTGCGGACACCGCTGACCTTCACGGGAAAGAGCGCGTTCTTCGCGCCGTTGGGCCGCGGCTCCCCGATCCGGTCGAGCAGATGCCGCACCTGCCTATCCTCGAAACCGGAATCCACATTCTCCAGAATACACCCGAAAACAAAAGGCAGGTATTCGGTCGGGGTCCGGATCTCGATCCCGCGCCGCGGGGTGTAGGCAAGCTCCAACCCGTCAAGGATCTCCTCCGAACTCCCCTGTTTTCCTCGGTAGTAACGTCTCTCCAGCGCTCGCGCGAGGATCCAGCCGGCGATGAGCCCGCAGCACACGATGGCGGGCAAAATCAGATAGGCGTAAGGCATTCTGTTCTCTCTTTCCGGTCATCTCTCGGGGGGAGTGGCGGTTCGGGGGGCGCTATGTATGACCCGGCGGAATGCCTCCGCGTTCAATGTTCGCCGCGGCGAAGCGTGTCACGCGCTTGCCACGGGGCCTTCGCCCGTTTCTCCTGACATCGCATGGGCGTGGCAAGGTGCATTTTGCTTTCCGTGGCGGCAGCCTTCACGGCCGCTGCCGCGCCCGCCTTCCTGCCCTATCAGACCGACGAGCACACGCTGCACCTCTGGCATCTCGACGAGGCGGGAGCGCCCTTCAAGGACGAGGGGGTGAGCCCCACGCCTTTGCTGGGCCTGTTGCAAGGTGCGGAAGCGGGCAAGGCTCCCTTCCCCGGATTCGGCGCGGCGGTCTCCTTCGCGCTTGCGCCGGATCCGGACTCCGGGCTGCGCCGCTCCTACGGGCCGATCCTGCTCGCGAAGCCCGCCTTGGACTCGGGCCCGAAAGACAATGTCGATCCGCCCTTCCCGGTGACCGGGCTCGACGGGGCCTTCACCTTCGAGGCCCTGGTGAAGCTCGATTGCCTGCCGCAGGATGCTCCCGGCCTGGCCTTGGACATCGTGAGCATGGACGACGACGCGGGAAATAACCGGGTCTTCATCTTCCGGATCGAGAAGCCGGGCTTCCTCAGTTTCCTGCCGATCAGCGGGAGCGCGGTGCGGGGCGGGGGGCTCGCCACTATCCCCACGACCGGGCCGCACGCGGTGGCGGTGGGGGAGTGGTTCCACGCCGCGGTCGCCTATGACGGTCGCGAGACCGCGGTGAACAACCTGAAGCTTTATTGGACCCGGCTCTCCGCGGGAAACGAGGTCGCGAACCTGATCGGGCAAGGAACGCTGACCGCCGACTTGGCCCGGAGGCTCGGCGACTTCGCGATCGGGAATTCGGGTGCCTACTCCGGCGGGGGCGGTCCCTGGGAGTTCTTTCCGGGCTCGATCGACGAAGTCCGGATTAGTTCGACCGCGCGCCAGCCGTATGATTTTTGCTTCGTGAGCGAGGACGCGAAGTACCGGGCGGTCGAGCTTTCGCGCCGCCAGCCGGTGCGCCCGCCTCAACTCGGCATGATCCTGCGGCAGGTCTCGGTGGCGGAGACACCGGTGGCGATGCCGCAGCCGGGCAAGCCGCTCGTGCTGGGCTGGGGGCTTCACCGGCTGGATTTCGACTTCGGACTCTTGCCCGGCGTGAATGCCGACCCGCTGGCGGTGCGCTGTCGTCTCGAAGGGCTCGACGACGAGTGGCATCCCTCGGCGCGCGGGATGACGATGGAATGGGAGATGCTCGACGGGACCGGAAAGTCGCTCGCCCGCCGGCTTTTCGCGGTGACCGGATCGAGCACGGGCTGGGAGATCGATGCCATCGGATCGCCCCTCGTGAGCCGCACCGAACCGCTTTTCATCCCGGAGGAAACGAAGCGCATCCGGGTCACCGTGTCTTCGGGCACGCCGGACACGACGGGCACATGGGTGATCGATGACCTGGTGCTTTCGCGGTCCGGTTCCCCGGAAACGAACCTCTGGGAGAACGGTCACTTCGGGGCGGGCGAGCGGATCAACCAGATCGGTGGCATCCCTTCCGGATGGGAGCGGCGGGGCACGGAACCGGCGATCGCCCGCGTGATGCAACTCGGCCAGGGATCCGCGCTCGGCCTGCTGGATGCCGAGCAAGACCATGCCGCCCAGTGGGTCTCCACCCAGGACCTGCCGGTGCGGCCGGCGGAGGGAGGCGAGACCTTCCTGCTGACGTGGTCCGAGTCCTACAACGTGATTCCCGGAGCCTCCCTGCGGGCGACCTATATCAACGTCCCGGCGGGGCACTACACCTTCCGGGCAATCACGGTCGGGAACGCACCGGAAGTGGGGACCACGCATCTCACCTTCCCGGTGATCGTGCGGGAGCCGTTCTGGCAACAAGGATGGTTCATCCCTGCGGTGATCGCGGCCTGCGCGATGATGATCGGCCTGGTAGGGTTCGTGGCGTACCGCCGCCGCTTGCGCCACCGGCTCGCGGCGATCAAGCTCCAGCATGCGGTGGAGCGCGACCGGGCACGGATCGCGCGCGACATGCACGACGATCTGGGCACGCGGGTGACGGTGCTGAATCTCGCGGCTTCCTTCGTGCGCCGGGCGATCGGCGGGGATCCGGACAAGGCCCGCCAGCAGATCCTGAGGCTGGAATCCGCCGCCCGCGATCTGGTCAATGCGATGGACGGGCTGGTGTGGGCGGTGAATCCGTCGAACGACACGCTCGATCATCTGGCGACACACCTTTCAGCCGTGGCGCAGGAAATTTTCCGCGACAGTCCGGCGCGGCTCCGGATCTCGATTCCTTCCGATCTTCCGGCGGTGCCGCTGCGCTCGGATTTCCGGCACCACTATGCGCTCGGCGTGAAGGAGGCACTGCACAACGCGCTCAAGCACGCCGGACCCTGCGACGTGTCGTTCCGGCTTTCCGTGGTGGATGGCGATCTGGTGGCCGTGATCGAGGACAACGGCCACGGCTTCGATCCCGCCGCGCACCGCGAGGGCAACGGCCTGAGAAATCTTGCCGCCCGGTTTGAAGAACTGGGAGGCTCCTGTAACATTGATTCGACCCCCGGAAAGGGAACCCGCGCGGTCTTCCGTTGCCAGTTGCCCCGAGTTCCGGCATTGCCCCGTCCATGACTTCCGCCAAACGCTCCATCGCCATCGTCGAGGACGACTCCGTCCTGCGCGAATCGTTCCGCGAGGCGCTCAATGCGTCCGACACCTGGAAAGTCACCGGCTGCTACGGCCGGGCCGAGTCGGCGCTGCCCGCGATCCAGAAGGAACCGCCGGATGCCTGCGTGGTGGATATCCAGCTTCCCGGGCTCTCGGGCATCCAGCTTCTCCGCAAGCTGAAGCCGCTCTGCCCGCAAACCCAGTTCCTGATGGTGACGGTGTTCGAGGATGCCGACCGGGTCTTCGAGGCCCTCGCCGCCGGGGCCTCCGGCTACGTCTTGAAGAAGGACATCGATTCGAAGCTGCTGGACTCGCTCGATGACGTGGTCGCGGGCGGATCGCCGATGTCGAGCGGGATCGCGCGCAAGGTGGTGCAGCATTTCCAGATTCCCGTGTCGGAGCCTGACGAGGAATATCATCTCACGCAGCGCGAGAAGGAGACGCTGGACCTGCTGGCGAAGGGGTATCTCTACAAGGAGATCGCGCATGAGCTCGGCGTCCGCATGGAGACGGTGAGCTTCCACCTGGGGAACATCTACCGGAAGCTCCACGTGCGGACCCGCACCGAGGCGGTGCTGAAGTACATGAACCGGCAGCCGGAAGGATAGCCTGGTCCCGCCTCGAACCGGCCGCCGCGAAATCAGACGAGGCCCCGCCCTGCCTATGGCGGGACGGGGCCTCATGGTTCGGGGGAGGGAGAATGGAAAGGTAGCGCCCGGACTACTCCGACTTCTTGTAGGTTCCCTTCAGGAAGGGTTCGCCGACGACATCCTTGTACTCCTTGAGGATCTTGAATTGCCCGTCGGCGCGGGTTTCGCCGATGTAAACGTTCTTGGTCAGGTGGCGGTTCTTCTGGGTGGTCACCTTGCCCCCGGGGCCGTCGAAGGAGATGCCGGCTTCGAGCGCCGCATTCACCTTGTCCACGTCGAAGGAGCCGGCCTTTTCAACCGCGGCCTTCCACAGATAGACGCCGTCGTAGCTGAGCACCATCGGCGAGCAGGTGACGCGGCCTTCCTTCACGATTCCGGGCGTGTCGGTCTTCTTCAGCCAGGCTTGGAAGCTATCCACGAACTTCTTGTTCGCCGGCGTGCGCAGCGACTGGAAATAGGTCCAGCAGCCGAGCTGGCCGACAAGTTGCTTGGCCGGCAAGCCGCGGAACTCGTCTTCCGAGATCGAGAAGCTCACGACCGGGCAGGTCTCGGCGGTGAGGCCCGCGGCGGCGTATTCCTTGAAGAACGGAACGTTGGTGTCGCCGTTGAGGGTGTTGATCACGCAGGCGCTGCCGCCGGCCGCGAACTGTTTGATTTCGGAGACGATCTGCTGGTAGTCGGTGTGGCCGAAGGGCGTGTACTTGCCGGCCGAGACGATCTTGTCGCCTTCCTTGCGGAAGCCGCCGCCGATGTTTTCCAGCGGCACGCCCTTGCTCAGGAGATACTCGAGCAGGATCAGGTTGGTGGTCTGGGGATAGACGTAGTCGGAGCCGATCAGGTAGAACTTCTTTTTTCCCTCCGCGAGCATGTAGTCCACCGCCGGGGTGGCCTGTTGGTTCACGGCTTCGGCGGTATAGAAGATGTTCGGGGACATTTCCTCGCCCTCGTATTGGACCGGATAGAACAGCAGCCCCTTCTTCTCCTCGAAGACGGGCAGCACCGATTTGCGGCTGACCGAGGTCCAGCAGCCGAAGGTGACGGCGACCTTGTCCTGATCGAGGAGCTGTTTGGCCTTCTCGGCGAAGAGCGGCCAGTTCGAGGCGCCGTCCACCACGACAGGTTCGATCTTTTTGCCGAGCACGCCGCCGGAGGCGTTGATCTCGTCGAAGGCGAAGAGCAAAACGTCGCGCAGGGAAGTCTCGCTGATCGCCATGGTGCCACTGAGGGAGTGGAGGACGCCGACCTTGACGGTTTCTTCGGCGGTGGATGGGGACGCCGCGAAAGCGACGGAAAGCGCTGCACAGGCGAGCAGACGTTGGAAAGCGGAACGGTTCATAAAATTGGAGACAATGATTCTGGGTTGTTGGAAAGGCCGGGACGGCGAAAAGGCCCGTTCCGGGAGGAACCTGGAACGGACCTTCCCGCAGCAACCGATGGATACCAAGGAAAGGGGGCGGCTTTAGAAGGCGCAGCCGACGCCGATGTTGGCGGTCAGGAAGTCGTTGTCCGGACGACCGGCGCGGGTGTTGCCCACCACGTCGCTATCGGTCAGGTAGTAGGTGAAGCCGCCGTGGAGGTTCCACTCGCCGGCCTTGTCCCCCAGGAAGGTGAGCGGCAGGGTGGCATTGACGCCCAGCGAGCCGTAGCCGACGCCGGAATCGATGCTGCCGGGGTGGAAGTCGTCATCCAGGAAGAAAGCGACATTCAGCGGGAAGGAGATGCTCACCGGACCGGCATCGACCGAATGGGAGACCCCGGCCACCAGGACGGTGCCGTTGCTGCCGCCGGATGCACCCGGATCGACGCGGTTATGGATCACGAGCGAGGGGCTGAGGAAGCAGTCGTAGGCGAACTTCAGGTCCACGATCTGCTCGTTGCCGCTGGCATAGATCCAATTCTGATAGAGCGCGGTGATGCTGAGATCGCCCACCTTGTAGCCGAGGCCGGCCCAGACGTCGATCTCCTGCAGCTTGCCGCCGATCGCGGAGGGAACCTTGCCGTTCACATCCCACCAGGTTCCGAGGATGAGCGAGAAATTCGCGGGCAGGCCCCAGACCAACTCGAGGGCGGGGTTGAAAGTGGGCCCTTCGAGGTCGTTGCCGTCGCCCCACACGTCCAAACCGTAGGAGACGAAGTGAGAGTTGTAGTCCAAGCTGAGCGTTCCGGAGAAGAAGTCTTCCTCTGGCGCCGGAGCGGGCGTGGGCGTCGTCATCGGCACCGGGTCTCCCGCATGGGCGGCCGGGGTTGCGAGAACGCTTGCCAGGATGGCGCTCTTGAGGATGGCATTCACACGTGTCTTCATGGTTGTCGGTATGGTTTGAAGCGGGAAACCTTTCCCGCACTGGCACCTGAGCATTCCCGTGGCCGCCGTTCCGATCCGGGGGCATGTATGACAGGAATCAAATTCCCGTCTAACAGCGCATCCCATGCGTCGCCCTCATGAAGTACGACAGGACGGCATCATAAGATGGGAACCGCCTGAAAACGGGATTCCCTCAACTCAAGTGGCGGCCCAGTCGCGGTGCCGCTTTCCCGAGGGCGAGGTGGAGCATCCGTCGCAATTCGCCGAGGGTCGCCCGCACCGCCAGGCTGTCGGCACACAAGGCACGAATGACATGGACTCCTCCCGGCAGCGGGCCATGACCGAGGTAAACGTTTTCACCCGTGAGGGCGTCAAGGTCCCCGGCCGGCCATCGATCGACGGGAATTCCGGCGACGTAGGCAGCGAGGTAGTGGGCGGCTGGAAAGCGCTCCCGCAATGCCACCAGGCTGTGATCCCCGGGATGCAGTTGGAAGCGTTCCCTTGCGACGAGCGTGCCGGCGTGCCTGAGATCGAGCTCCCATTGCAGGCTCTCGTAGGCGAAGATCTCGCCGCGCGCGACACGACCGGGCGCGATCCACTCGAAGAAGAGGAGACCCGCGTTTGCGGCAAGCTCGATTTCGGTGCTCTGGAGGTAGCGGGCACCCGCCTGAGGGATGAAGGATTCGGGGATCCATTCGAGAAATGCATCCTCTTCCACATGCAGGCGCTGGCAACACTTGGCCGGTTCCTCGCCGCGGGCGCGATGCACTCGCGATGCCGCCGGCGTGCTGACGACGAGGTGGGTGCCCCTGCCTGCCGTGATGTCGAGATCGAGCCGGTCGCCGTCGAAGAAGCCGGCGGTCGGGTTGACCAGTTGCACCAGCAGCGCTCCCGACTCGACGTGCGGCTTGCTGAGATGGACCGGTGCGCGGAACGACTGGCGCGAGAGGAAGGGCTGGCCTCCCGCGGCCAGATCGCAGCGCAGGTCGAGGTGGCCGCGGATGGCGCTGCCGCTGATCCCGGGCTCAGACAAAGAGATATTCATGCTTCAACCATGCGAGCAGCTCGTCCTTGCCCTTCTCCGACTTGAGGTCCGCGAAGAGGAACGGCCTCGTGCCGCGTTGCTGCGCCGCGTCGCGGGCCATCACGTCGAGATCCGCGCCGACGTGGGGAGCGAGCTCGGTCTTGTTGATGAGCAGCAGGTCGCTGGTGCGGATGGCCGGGCCGCCCTTGCGCGGGATCTTGTCACCTTCGGCCACATCGATCACGTAGATGTAGGCGTCCACCAGTTCGGGCGAGAAGGTGGCGGAGAGATTGTCGCCGCCGCTCTCGATGAGGATCAGCTTGAGATCGGGATGAGCGCGCTCGAGGTCGATGACGGCGGCCATGTTCATGCTGATGTCGTCGCGGATCGCGGTGTGCGGGCAGCCGCCGGTCTCGACGCCGCGCACCCGGTCGGCAGGCAGCACCCCCGCGCGCAGCAGGAATTCGGCATCCTCGCGCGTGTAGATGTCGTTGGTGATGACCGCCAGCGAGAGTTCGCCTTTCAACCACTGCGAAAGCCGTAGCACGCACATGGTCTTGCCGGAGCCGACGGGGCCGCCGACACCGAGGCGGAAGGGGCGCTTGGATTCAGGAGATGAAGAGTCGGGCATTGGCGCGGGCATGGCGAAGGGAAGCGATTTCCAGCAGGGGATTGAACCAGCCGTCGGGCGGGCGGGAAAGGGTGGAGTCGATCTCCGTGCCGAGGCGGTCGAGGGTGCGGCGGACGATCGACTGGCAGGCGGTTTGGCCGATGCGCAGGAGCTTCATCGATGCCGTGGCGAAGCCGCTGACGATTTGGAAGGCGAAGGCACGGGCGGCTTGGGCGACGGGGATGGAGGACAGCTCGATGGCGGTGACGACGAGATGATGGCTGAAGGGGCAGGCGGTGGCGTGAGCCTCGACAAGCGGCGAAGGCGCGAGCTGGCGCAGCAACTCCAGGCGGCGGGAGCCGATGCGGCGGGAGGCATCGCGCGTCTCGGCGGGGAGACGCCAGGCGTCGAGTTCGGTGTCGAGCTCCAGCAGGCGGGCGGTGTCCGAGGCGTTGGCGGCGGTGTGGGCTTGGGCGAAGTAGGGGAGATCGAAGGTGAGGAGGGCGGGGAGGATCTGGGTTTCGAGGAAGCGCTCGAGGCCGGCGGCATCGGTGACGACGCCGGCTTCAACGAGTTCTTCGAGGCCGTAGGAATGAGCGTAGGCTCCCGAGGGATACTGGGAGTCATTCGCCTGCATCAGCCAGAGCCAGGGATCAGACGGCATGGGCGATGGCCTTGAGCGGTTGGAAGAGGACTTCCGGCTCGGTGAAGGTCCAGCCTTCGGTGGCGAGAAGCTGGTTCATCGCTTCATCGTGCAGCACGTGGATGCGGTCGGGGAGGATCTGGGCTGGGAGGTGGAGATTGCCGACCCGCCATGCGACGAGGGCGGCGTGTGCGGGGGAAGCGTAGGTCACCTCGTACACGAGTTCCGGGATTTGGCGGACGACGTAGTCCTTGCCGTCCTGATGGAAGACGACGCAGCCGTTCGTGAGGCGTGAATCGAGATCGAAGCCGAACTCGGTGCCATCGTCGGCAATGGCACGCCAGCGGCGCTTGAGGAACTGGCGGCGCTCGGCGTAGAGGGTGATCTGGGATTCGGGTCCAAGCGTGGACGAAGGTGATAGGGAGCGCTGGATGAGATGCATGGGACTAGCGGGTGATTTCGTGACGAACGCTCTCAGCCCATACTTTGATCCGGGCACCGGATTGAAAGCTTAGATCTGCGTGATTGCTCCCCGCAGCCTCTTGACCGGTCCAAACACCGAACTCAGTTGCCAAGCACTCGTCCAAGAAACTGAAGCTGGAAAGGCAGGAGTCTTCCGTGAAAGGCATCTCATTATCTCTCCGAAGGATCGCGATATTGCTAACCCCTTCGAAAATGAGAGCCAGGCCGACAGGCTTCCCGGCAGGACCGAATTCACGAGATCGCTTCCACTCGAAACGGGCGGTGCGAGCCGAGGGCCGGAAGTGACAGCCATCGAAAT